>WFOJ01000020.1 GCA_015488125.1 Mariprofundaceae bacterium | reverse complement strand
GCGTACAAACAGCCAGATGAATAAGGCACCCAGTGTAGGCAGGAAGATACTCAGCGACAAAATCGGAAAATTCATCACATTGTTCAAGGTTTCCATCAATCCGCCCCTAAGCCTTCAGAATCAACCAGGTCAACAGACCGAACACACCGATGACCATGGCAAAAGCATAATGGAACACCATGCCTGACTGCATACGCCGCAGGCGCGCTGCGCCATTGGCCACCTGATCAATCAGGCCACGGTGAATCACGCCCTTGTCAATGGTCGCCAGGTCCACACCCTGCCAGAGCATGGTGCCCACACAACGCGCCGGACGAACCAGAAAACGATCATACATTTCATCCCAATACCACTTGTTCAGCAAAAAGCGATACAGGGGCGGCGCCATGGCCGCCAGTTTGGCGGGCATCGCAGATTCCCTGAAATACATGGCATAGGCCAGTGCAATGCCACCTACAGCAAACCAGAACGGCGCTGAAAGCAGGAAGGAATGATGCTCTTCCAGCTCCAGTTTGAGTAGCGGATTATGCGCGTCCAGCACAAAAATGGAGGAACCAAAGAACCCCTGCACTACCTCGGCATTGGCAATATCCAGACCATAGACACCCCACAAACCGGAACCAAAGGCGCCAACAGCCAGAATAATCAGCGGAATGGTAATCACCTTGGGGGACTCATGCAGTTTCGGTTTGGTTGCCGCTGGCACGCGGTCGCTGTTATGAAAGGTCAGGAAGAACATGCGGAAGGTATAAAATGCCGTCATGAACACGCCGGACAGCACTGCCCAGTAGGCCAGCTCGGAAACCCAGCCCATATCCCGCACCATTGCTGCTTCGATAATCAGATCTTTCGACCAGAAGCCGGCAAATGGTGGCACGCCGGACAGCGCCAGTGCCGCAATCAGCATGGTCACATAGGTGATCGGCATATATTTACGCAACTGCCCCATGCGGCGAATATCCTGATCAGCCAGCACAGCGTGAATCACCGAACCGGCAGCCAGAAACAGCAGCGCCTTGAAATAGGCATGGGTCATCAAATGAAAGATGCCTGCTGAATACGCCGATACACCGCAGGCAACAAACATATAGCCCAGTTGCGAACAGGTGGAATAGGCAATAACGCGCTTGATATCGTTCTGCACCAGACCGATGGTGGCACACATCCAGGCGGTGATGGCACCAACGAGGATGACGGCTGCCAACGCTGTTTCCGAAAATTCAAACATCGGAGATAAACGAGCCACCATGAACACACCGGCTGTTACCATGGTCGCGGCATGGATCAGGGCTGAAATCGGTGTCGGGCCTTCCATGGAATCCGGCAGCCAGACATGCAACGGTACCTGGCCGGATTTACCCATCGCCCCGACAAACAATGCCAGACAGATAAAAGTGATGGCATCCATCTGCCAGCCGAGGAAATGCAGGCTGATGCCTTGCTCGACAAAAGGCTTCACAGCGGCAAACACTTCGTGATAATCCACGGTACCGAAATAATACCAGACGGCGAGGATACCAATGGCAAAGCCAAAATCGCCGACGCGGTTGACGATAAAGGCCTTCATGGCAGCAACATTGGCCGATTCACGCCGATACCAGAAGCCAATCAGCAAATAGGAGACCAGGCCCACAGCTTCCCAGCCAAAAAACAGCGTAAAAAAGTTATTGCCCATGACCAGCACCAGCATCGAGAAAGTAAAGCCGGAAATATAGGAGAAGAACCGGGTATAGCCCGGATCGCCATGCATATAACCAATGGTGTACACATGCACACAGGCCGACACAATGGTCACCGTCAGCATCATGATGGCCGTTAACGGATCAATCATCATGCCAACCGGCACAACAAAATGATCAGAAATCACCCATGACCAGAAGTTGCCGTAAAAACGGGCACCATCCAGTACCTGCATAAACACATCAATCGACAACAAAGCCGAAACAGCCACGCCGACGCAGCAAATCCAGTGCGTCAGGCTTTCTTTCAGCTTCCAGCCAAACAAGCCGGCAATCAGTGCTGCAATCAGCGGCAGAGCCGGAATCAGTAGCAGCTCGGTACTGCTTAATGTCATATCTTGCACGTACAGCCTCCCCTAGCCCTGCAACGAATTCATGTCTTCAACTTCAATCGAACGACGCGTGCGGTAATAAGCCACCAGAATCGCCAGACCGACAGCCACTTCCGAAGCAGCAATAGTCAACACAAAGAAGACGAAGATCTGCCCGCCCAGATCCTGCATATAATGCGAGAAGGCGACAAAATTGATATTCACCGCCAGCAGGATCAGTTCCACACACATCAGGATAGTGATCACATTCTTGCGATTAAGAAACAAGCCCACCACGCCCAGCGAAAACAAACAGGCAGCGACAACAAGATAATCCGATAATCCAATCATGATTTCACCTTCACCGTCTTCATACGATCTTCCTTGCGCACATTCACCTGCTTCGAAATATTCTGGTATTTCACATCATCACGGCTACGCAGCGTCAGCACGATGGCGCCGACCAGGGCAATCAGCAGAATAACAGCGGCAATTTCAAAACTGAGAAGGTATTGCGTGTACAACACCTTGCCGATTTCCACGGTATTATTGACCTCCGCCCCAAGATGCCCGACCGCAGCGACTTTTTCGTTATCAAACACACCGCTGGATGATGCGCCAATCAACTCAATCAACAGCATCAGGGCAATCATGCCACCGGTAGGCAAATACTGCAGAAAGCCTTCACGCAGCCTGGCCTTGTTCACTTCCAGCATCATCACCACGAACATGAACAACACCATCACAGCGCCGACATAAACGAGAATGAGAATAATGCCCAGGAACTCGGCATCGAGCATAAAGAATAAGGCGGCAGCATTAAAAAAGCAGAAAATCAGCCACATCACCGAATACATGGTGTTGCGTGCCAGTACCACGCCAGCGCCAGCCAGCACGGTCATCGCCGCAAACACATAAAAGAAAAACGCTTCAATCATGACCCCTCCGTCCTTTCAGG
>WFOJ01000019.1 GCA_015488125.1 Mariprofundaceae bacterium | reverse complement strand
GCAGGTGGAAAGTAATGGAAAGCTGATCATCACTGACTGTCCAGTCACGGGCAAGCTGGCCTTCCAGTTTGAGGTTTTCGTCATATCTGAGCAGAGAAAGGTAAAGCTGCCCGGCAACATCGTGACTGGCAGCATCGCCGGCAATCATGGGAATCAGATTACTGGCATCACCGATGCTGGCGCTGACCAGTCTGTCACCCCGGACAGGTTTATCCGTATCCGTACTGGTGGTTGCCGCCGCTGGTGTTGATGGTGGTGTGGCAGACTCATTTCCTGAGCATCCGGCCAGCAACAACACCATCATCATGGCAAACAGAAATTGCATGTATTCTCTCCCGTGTGTTCCGAACAATATGGTGCCAGCCTCTTCAGAGGGATGGCAAGGCTAGGAGTCTGTCGGACTTTGGCAATCGTCACGAGAAATAGCGGGATTGCGCCAAATATGCGACCTGTTGGCGGTAAGTAGCAGCGCTATTTAACAAAGACAGGGCAAAACCTGAGCCGGGTCTGACAGGCGCTTTCAGGCCGTATTGTCATCCATGCCGCTGTTATCGCGGAGATGGCGGCAACACATCAGGGTTAAGTTCCCGCTCCAGGGTATCTGCCAGACGGTCCAGTGAGGCCAGCGTGCGTTGCTGCTGATCCATGCCATCGCTGTGGGCAAAGCCGATGCCGGCCAGCCAGGCACGGCGGAAAGCGCCCTGTTCAAACAAACCGTGGACATAACTGCCCCACACCTGACCGCTGGTGTCACGGCAGGCAAACGGAAACAGGCTGTCATCCGTATTTGAAACACCATGATGGATTTCATAACCGGTGACAGCAAAGCCGCCCGGTGGCGGGTATCTGGCAGGCGCGCTGATGCGGCGCAGCACCTTCTTCGCCTGCATGCGGGTGCGCAATGGCAACAAGCCCAGGCCATTCATGCTTGCGCCTTCAATACCCGGATCGTCAAGACGCTGACCGAGCATCTGCATGCCGCCGCAAAGGCCAAGCACATGACCGCCAAAACGCAGATGACGCAACAACATGACATCCATGCCCTGCTGACGCAGCCACTGCAGATCGCTAAACACATGTTTGGAGCCGGGAAGAATAATCAGATCAACACCGCGCAGAGCTGCCGCCGTACGGGCAAAATGCAGGGCGATACCCGCTTCAGCCGCCAGGGGATCGACATCATCATGATTGGACATGCGCGGAAAGGCGATAACGGCAATGCGAAACAAGGCATCGTCACCCGCTGTATGCGCAGCTGGTGCATCTTCTTCGGGCAAATCCAGCGTCAGCCAGGGAATTACACCTGCCACAGGAATGCCGCTGCGTTGCTGCAACCAGTTGATGGCATCATCCAGTAGTGAACGCGAACCGCGAAAACGGTTGATGATAAGCTGCTGCACCCTGGCGCGCTCACTGGCAGACAGCAACTCAAGTGTGCCATTCATGGCCGCAAACACGCCACCGCGATGAATATCTCCCAGTAACCACACAGGAATACCTGCCGCCTCGGCAAAGCCCATATTGGCAATATCACCCCGGCGAAGGTTGGGTTCGGCTGGCGAGCCGGCGCCTTCAACAATGACGATTTCGTGATGTTGCCGCAGTCGCTCGAAACTTTCGAGGACTGTCTCCAAAAGGGCCAGGCGATCTTCACGAAAGCGCGCTGCCTGCAAACGGCCTGCAACCTTGCCACGCACAATCAACTGGGCTGTATGATCTGCCTCTGGTTTGATCAGTACCGGATTCATATCCACGATCGGATCAAGCTCGCAGGCTTGCGCCTGCAAGGCCTGCGCCCGGCCAATTTCTCCGCCATCACGGGTGACAGCGGCATTATTGCTCATATTTTGAGGTTTGAAAGGGGCAACGCGAAAGCCACGTCGTTTCAACAAGCGGCACAATCCGGCAACAATCACCGATTTACCAACGCCTGAGGCTGTCCCCTGTATCATCCATGACTGTGCTTTGCTGCTCATACTTATTCGGCATGCCGGTGTAGTTGATGTAAGCCCTTGCGCAATTCACTGAAAACCACTTTCATGGAAAACATGACCGGAACCACCAGAATCATGCCGAAAAAACCGAAGTAATAGCCAGCCAGCGCCACACCAATCATGACTGTCAGCGGATGAAGATCGGCTGATCGGGCCACCACACGCGGCACCAGTAACACGGCATCCACCGTCTGCGCGAAGAAAACCACGCCAAGCGCCATGGCAGCGGTGATAAAATCGGGATCATCCGACAGCATAACGACCAGTAAAGGTGGAATCTTGGCCAGGGAAATACCGAAAAACGGAATCAGATTAAGCAAAGCCGTTGATACACCAAGCATCGGTGCAAAATCAACACCGATCAGATAAAAACCCAGCATACACATCATCATCATGGCGATGCCCTGAATCGACAGGCCACGCACATAGCTTTGCAGTTGCGCTGCAACCCGGTTATAGACCAGCCAGCCAAGCTCAAAATAACGATTGGGCAAGAGCTGCATGGCGTCGTTGCGCAACTGATGGTAATCACGCAGCAAAAAGAACACCAGCAGCGGGATCAGTACCAGCGAAAAAGCCACATGGTGGAACCACTCAGCCAGTTTGTCGCCCAGCTTTGCCGCCTGTTCGCCGAGATTGGCCAGAATATTGCTGGCAATACTCGCCGCATCCAGGTGAAAACCCGTGTGCTGTACCACCAGATCGGCAAGCTGATCAAGCATATGAATCAATTGCTCGTCAAGATGCCCCATGCGGGCAGAGAGCGAGGCTACCTGTGTGGCCAGTATGGGCAGCAGCAATAAACATATTGTCAACAACATCAACGTCATCAGCAACATGGTGAACGCCACCGCAGCATTATCACTCAGTCCCCGGCGAACCAGGGCATCAGCAGTGGGTCGAAGTGCGGCATAACACATGGAGGAAACGGCCAGAGCCATAAGCATCGGCCCGCTGATGATCAACACCATGGCAACCACCAATATGCCAGTGACAAACAGCAGCAGGGCCAGCACTGTCGGTTGCTGCACAAAACGCATAAGCATCAGTTGCTGTTTTCCTGAGGTATCACTTCCTGTTCATAACGTACATTGGCCTGCATCAGTCGCCGGGCAAGAATATCGGATAAATTGACCAGCAAGGTGGAAGCCTGGCGTGGGCTGGTGTCAATCCATTCCTGAAGGTCAGAACGCAGGAAAAACACCATTTCGCAAGGGCTGGCTGTTACCGCATCGGCCGTGCGTGGCAAATCATTGGCCAGGGCCACCTCGCCGAACAAGTCGCCTTCATGCAAGGTTGCCACGCAAACGCCGTTGATCATAATATTCACACTGCCAGAGAGCAGCAGCAGCGCACCGGCGCCGGGGTCGCCCATACGGAATACCGTCTCACCGGCATCAAAATGACGCACATGCATGCGCGATACCAACCAGCGGATGGCACGTTTGGGAATGCCCCGAAACAGTGGGCTACTCTCACAAAGACGACAACAGCGATAAACCCAGTCGTGCTGGTGACGAAAAAAATTTTCCCACAACGGATGACCCATGACGCGTCTTCAGCGAATATGCAAAGGCACGGGAAGGCTGATGCCAGTGGACTGTTGCATCAGCATTTGCTTGATGATGCCCGCATTGCCCACCATACGCATGCCCATGCCACGCAGCCAGGGAAGTCCGGCATATTCAGCGGTAAACAAACGGTGAAAGCCCTCCATGGCGGCCATGACGCTGAGTACATCCGGTAAACGCAGGCGCGGATAAGCGGTGAGTACATCCATGCTGCCCCAGTCTTCGCCAAAACGCCGGGCATCGCTGATTTCCTGTGCCAGCACCATGGCATCACGCAGCCCAAGATTGACGCCCAGTCCGGCCAGTGGGTGAATGCAATGCGCGGCATCGCCGATCAGCGCCAGGCGTGGACGCACCAGGTGTTTGGCCAGTTGCGCCCGCAACGGGAAGGCGGCGCGCTCGCCAACGGACTCAATATTGCCAAACACCGGACCGAATGTGCGGTACAGCGCATGAGCAAAGGCTGCATCATCCATGGCCATCAGTTCATCCGCCAGCGGCTGTTCCGCACTCCAGACGATCGAGGCCAGCCGCCCCTGCATGGGCAGCACGGCCAGCGGGCCGGTGGGCAAAAAGCGCTGACAAGCCATGTCATGGTGCGGGTATT
>WFOJ01000018.1 GCA_015488125.1 Mariprofundaceae bacterium | reverse complement strand
GTGCACCCTTTGGGCTGGTCATCAGGCTGCCATCCGCTGCGTTGCATTTTCTTGGTATAGCACCACTATGCCTGCGAAAATGCGCCTTGCGGCTAACAGCCTGATAACCAGCGAGTGCGACATTTGCGGGTAAAGGGCAGGGCTTACCAGAGCGCGCCGCCTGCACCATCTGATCAATGGTGCGATCCCCTTTGCGCAAAAAGCACTCGCAAAACCGGTAGGTGAGGTCGTAAATAATCACCGTTTTCTGGTAAGAGCGTAGCTGCTCGTAGTTGCCGTGCGGTGGCAGCATATGCACTTTGTTCATCGGCGGCTCCTTGGTGGGGGATATAAATCCTATAGGACGTATAGGTCTTATGGGACTTATGCGCTCACTGTTACTTCAAAAACTTCAGCACCTTCAATGTGCGCTCATGTTTCTTTTTTTTCAGTTTGTTCTTTCCTTCAAATGAAGGAAGCCAGGAACCATTTTCTTCCAGCAGAACCTTCAACTTTTCCGCTACAATACGGACATCCTCGCCTTGCCATTGCCCGGACTCCAACCCCTTCAGCAAATCACCAATAGCGCCTTCACCTCTGGCAAGCAGAGGCTCCAGTTCACGATCCAGAGGGGTCATGGACGCTAATCTTGCCCTCTCTGCCGCTTCTTGCTCTGCTTTTCGTCGTGCTTGTTCTTCTTTCTCTTGCCGCTGCTTCTCCATCTGCGCAATACGCCGTATTTCTTCCTGGCGAATATCCGATAGTATTGATTGCCGATGTGTCAGCCACGCCTGGTGTTCATCATCCTGAATGCATTGTACGATGCTTGCCGGCGCAGCCTGATGCGGCCATAAACGCAGCCAGCCAAACGGCATGGAAGGCTCGCCATCATACACCGCCAATCGACGAGTTTTGGGAAACACATCTGCTCCATGCTTTCCCAGATCATACAGCTTGCGCATATCCTCTTCGATGCCTGCATCATACTGCCAGTCTCCGGTCATGCCCCGCCATCCTGAACCCCAACCCATTTGCAAATACATCGCCTCTGGTTGCTGTTGAATATGGTATAGCAAATCATCACAAATCTTGCTTGCAGGTTGCCATCCGTGATGGTTGTAGAACGCAATTTCCCATTCGAGCCGGTATACCGCATGGCGATTAACGATTTCACGCAGGTTTTCAAAAGAGCCTGGTACATCATTCCAATGTAACTGCTGCTTTGCCCTGCTGTTCTGAAAAAGAAATTCATCCAGGACAATCATCGACTCCGTAACGCTCCCTGGAGCAATGACTTCGGCATAAACACCCTTAGCGTCTGACCACTGGGGAAGATTGGCCTTTCCACCGGCCATTCGCTTCCATTTCAATTCAGGCGTAATATTCAAAAAACGAACATCCGCTAATTGTACATCCTGCAAGGCAAAAGCTGTGTCCCCCGGCTTCCACGCACGCATCCAGTCATGATTGGGGTCCTGACCAAAAAATGATTTACTCGCCTTTAACCCGGCCGTTTTGTTGCTAGTCGATGCTTTACCATCCTTGCTACGGTAAGGAATATCCGATTGCCGAATTCCTTGCGTGCGCAGGTGATCCGCCAGCAATGCCGTGCGTATCGCACCTTTCAGTGATGTTCCGGGGATAATCGGATGCCAGAAGGCATCCTTGATCTGCTGCCGTATTTCGTGAGGACAGGCATGAATTCCACCCATGCCACTAATGGCATAGCCGGGCAAATCTTTATTATTCATCTGCTTCGCTATCTCTGTGAGAGTTCTGCTATTACTCGCCTGCGCATGACTTTGGACAGCCATCCATTCAAACAACAATTGCTGATCAACAATAAAAGGCATATCGTTTCGTTGGATATAGTCCATGTTATGCAACATGTTTTCACCGCTGCCGACATGTAGCTGCGTGAGTGCTTCCATGAGAAATTTCATGCTGATCCTCCAACCATAAATGCACGACCATCCCGATAAACGGGGTGATCATATCGCGGATGCTTGCCAACCTTCACCATACGCCCTCGCATGCGGCGTGAAAAACAGCTACCTTCGGCAAACATGCGTACATCTGCTTTCCGCCAGGAAGAACCGCTGATCCAGCCTCCGCGCCTATCCAGTAAATATTGCGCCTTCTCCAGCCAGCCTTCGCTCATATCATCACTGTCAGGGTTAAACAGTGACAGGCATACCGCCTGTTTACTGTTTATAGTTGGCATGTCGCAAGATTCGAAGGCAAAGTGCCCGTGACCGCTATTGCGATCCGAGCCAATGCCACATTCCCCCAACAGGCGCAGCGCTGCTTCAAAGCGGGACAATGCGCCCTGATCGTCCAGACGAGCAAAAAAACAGAGCCCGCCTTCAGATTGGTAATGAATGCGTGCAAAATGAAAAATAAGCCCTTCAGCCGCACCACCATTGCCACGATCCACGGCAATGCGTGGTTTACTTTCGACCTGCCATAGTTGCGTGTGCTCTGGAAACTCGCGGGCATCGGAAGTCATCAGACCGCCATGTCTTAGTCCCTTGAGCATAACCCAGTCATCCCGGCCATTGGCTGCTTTTTGCCACAGTGGTACATCCAGCCATTGTGCTTTTTTCAGCCGTTTCTGTATACCGGGGTTTTCTCCTGCCGGTTTGCTACAGGCCACCGGACGCGGCAAAAACATTTGCTTCCGATAAAAAGGAAAGGCTGAACTGAGTAGATAAGGTGGAGATCTGAACAAAACCTCCTCATCTTCAGGAAACAGTTGCAGCCACTGGCAAGCGATGGCTGCACTCAGGGTATCTGAGCGGATCACGGGTTCGCCCTGTTCATAGAATGCCGTTCCCCGGCTATCGACGTGCAGAGCGCTGCGAAAACAGAGTTTGAAACAACGCTCAATCATGGCGAAAAGAAAATTCGACAGCCTCTTCTTTTGTACCCTCAGGCTGTTTATACCAGTTAGCAGTACGCTTCTTTGCAGAAACCGACACAAACTCAACCTGCCCATAACCTCGGCTGCCTGAACCGCCAAGTGCGTCAGCCTCCAGCAAACGCATGCCTTCGGCCAGCAGATCAAGCCAGGTCTTCTCCTCATCCCCGGTAAGCAGATCAATCACAAACTCAAACTGAAAACAAGCACCGGCAGGGACACGCTCGATCTGGCGAGGATTGGCTGCCGAGGTAATGCGATCAATCCAGACTTCCGTTTTCACCTCGCTCATCGGCATATCAGTATTTGGCGCATTGTTCAGCATATCAACACTGGATTCCGTCAGCGTGCAATCACGCACGGTTAGTCTTGTAGGAGTTTGCTGGTTCTCTGCCGAAGTGCCGAAAAACCTGCCCAGCGTGGTGTTTGGATTTTTACCCGCCAGTGCCTCTTGTTTATCCGAATTCCATGAAAAACCGCCTTCCCCGTCTCCGCTTTTGGATTCTACGCCACGCACGCGTTCAAGCAATGAGCGCATTTTTCCCCGCAAGGATGAGCCTGGAATATAAGGTTCATTGGTCAGTGGGTTGCGCACCACCACGGAATCCGCACCACCAATTGCCATACCCACAGAGTTTCCGCCAATGTGCAGCCCTGTTTTGGCAAGCAGCTCACCACTGATGATGATTTTCGCCTCCAGTTTGACTGGTCGTTGTATGTTCTGTTCACTCATTACTTACCTCCTGCTGCCTTGAAATAGGCGACAATGGCTTCAAAAAAATAGCAAAAGCGTTGAAAATCCTTTTCATTCCGAATGGCGTCGATGGCATCAGCAATTACTCTGCTTAAATCCTCCATGCCGTTTCCATGCCTGCCGGCTGCATAAGCCAGGCGAGGCTTGATTAACAATACCTTGACACGCGTCTGATCATTCCAGCCGAGCATTTCCAGTTTTTTCATGGTACCATAAGCGTTGCGCAACTGGGTTGTTGTGACCTTGTGGTTCTTCAGCCAGCGACCAAAAGATTCTGCTTTGCTGATCATATTTGCTGCTGCTGCATCTTGTTGTATAAACGAGCGCACTTGCTCCTTATTCAGATCGAAAGATGCATGATCCTTTCCTTTTCCCTTCATGTTACCTCCCGTGTAAGAAATTCTGCCCAGCGTGTAGGTAGCTGAAGCCAGTCAATGACTGGCAAATCACTGCCTTTGCCGGTGACCTTGTTGGATAATACCGCATTGCGAATGGCATCCAGTTGCGGTTTCAGTTCGCTGTTGCGTTTTTCAAAGCGGTGCAGGTTATAGACCAGTTGCCAACGCCATTTCTGCCACTGTACCAGCTCGGCAAGGTGACATTCATCCAGACGATGAAGACGATACCGTCGCTGATATTCCTGTTGAGCCAGCACGACCTGACGCATGCGTCCGAGAATCGCCTTATTGGTTTCCGTCGTCTGGATTAATTGCTGCCGGATATGTTGCACAGCCTCGAAGTCCTCCCAGCCAATCGGCGTATCGAACATACAAAAGGCGGACTTTTCCACATCACCCTTTTGTATCTTGCGCGTCAATTGCTTGGCTTTTTCCTCTGCTTCACCCGCCAGTTCCGCTGCGTGCGCAATCGGATACTTGCCACGGATGGCCACCATGCCACCGGATATCGTAAAATCGTGGTTGTTCGCCGCGTATTGACTGAATGCCTGCTGAATTCTTCGGCCAACTTCCGGCAAGGCATCCCATGAACCAATCAGAAACAGATCATCTCCGCCCGCATAAATCACCTGCACACGATCTTCATCAGCCAGTAAATGCATCAAATGACCGGAAAAAAAGATATGTAGCTGCCGCGATAAAGTTGCCACGCGGGAAAGCGATCCCATGACCTTGCTGTCATCATCAGCCCACCTGAAGCCACGGATGAACAATTGCCCCAGGTTGTCCACATCCATGCGCAGCACGCCGAGCCGCTTAATACCATTTGCTGCGTCAGCAAAGGTATCAAACTCCCATTCGCCGGAGATTTTTTTTCTGTCCCATTTGCCCATCCAGCGATAACCACAGGCGTAACCCTGTTGGTTTCCGTCCATGCAGTCTGGATGATTTATCCGTTCAACGCCTGATGCTGCCAGGTTCACTAACGCGGAAAACTGTGGTTGCTCATCCAGCAGGTAAAGCCTGCAGCCCAGCCCATCAAATGGCAGGACGCTCAATGGCCGATTGGAAAAATGCGGCCGTTCATCACCCCAGTGCCAAAAAATATGTGTTGTATCCGCCAGGCAACGTCCGAGTTCTTCCAACTCTCTGCACTGCCTGCATTGATCGTTCTCGAGACCACAGCCCTGATCGCTTCTGCCGCATACCTTGCAATGCGTGCCCTTATCCAGCACTTTTTGCGGCGCAAAGAAATCCGGTGCCATCTGACCGGCAAAGCGACGATTACGGGAAGCGAGCAAATCCTCATTCGCTTCTCTCCATTTGACTGACATTGCGCCACCCTTGAAATCCGCTCCTGTTACCTTTGCCATGCCAATGCCGAGGTACACCTCACCACCAAACTCCTCCAGCAACCAGGCATTGACGCGTTCTGCTTCTCTGCGCAGTTGTTCTTCCAAAACATCTGCAATAAGCAGATAGAACTTGCCGCCGGAAGAGTAAATACGCGCGGTAGGCAACAATTCCAAAGAACGCATCAGGTACTCTGATACGGCATCGCACAGCAACTGGATGTACAGTGAGCGGCCGCGCAATGCCTTGGCTGCCCCCTTGGAAGTAATGCGATAAATAAACGACTGGATGCCGGAAAAATCACCGCAAACCAGTCGCCATTTGGTCTTGTCGTGGTGATGCAGGGCAGCTATATCCATGGTGTCGTGGTGTTGATGGTGAATATAGAGTGACTCAGCAATCGCTGCGGTAATACGTAAATGATCAAACAGGGAAATGTCCGGATGCAAGATGTTCGTTGCCGCAGGAATCTGGCACAGGTAGTATTCAAACAGTGACAGCAAGCTCCGGATAATGCTACACACACTTTCATAACTACAGGAAGCAGGTTGTGGGATGTTTTTCAAATCATCCAGCAGGGCATTGCCCAGTTCGGCATAATCCGGTGTCAGTTGCTGACGTGTAAGGCGAGCGTGATTGCCCGTCAGGTTCAGGCTTTGGTCATCCTGTGGGTAAATATCCTCAGAGAAAGCATGACCGGCTTTTAGCGGCAGCCGGTGAGCTACATGGCGCACCTTTGATTGCAAATTCACCCGCGCAAGCATGGGTTCCAGCAATGTTTTCTGGTGAATCCGCTGCTCGTAATATTTCCCCTCCTCCCGCTCTGCGCTGGCAAGGTGATCAGCTTGCTGCACCAGTACCTCTAACGGCGCTCCGACAGCCACATGATGCCGCACAGCAAGGTTGATCCAATGTTGATCAGCCGTTTTTGTACGTTGATATTCTTCAGGTTCCAGCATACTGACGATTTCAGCCAGTCTTTCGCAGAAACGCCGTGTATGTAACACATGCTTGTGTGAACGATAGCCGTCTTGATGCAAGGGGCAGTCCATTTGTGTCTGATTTTCATCTTGTCGATATTCACCAAGCAATTCACCCCGTTCAAAAAACTTACCAATGTCATGTAGCATCGCAGCGAGTACGACTCCAAAATGATCGTTCATTCCTCTCCTCCAATAAACTCAATCGCCGAAGGCGGTAGCTTCAGGGCGTAGGTGGTGTGGGGGCGTTGGCCTATGCTGTGAATCATGAAGGCTGCGGCCAGTTCTTCGCTCAGGTGTTTTTTCAGGGCGTTGTAGGCGCTGTTGCGGTAT
>WFOJ01000017.1 GCA_015488125.1 Mariprofundaceae bacterium | reverse complement strand
GTTTTATCAATGTGCGCATGATGCGGCACGCCTTTGATGTGATTCGCGGCAAGTATCAATCGGCTGATGATCGCGGTGAAGTATCGCCTTTTCAGGCATTGACCACAGCCTTGTCGGCCACTGTTGGCCTGGGCAATATCGCTGGCGTGGCTATTGCCATCAGTATCGGTGGCCCGGGAGCGACCTTCTGGATGATTGTCGCCGGTTTTTTTGGCATGACTTCCAAGTTTACCGAAGTAACGCTGGCGCAAATGTACCGCGAATTTCGTCCCGACGGACGCATTATGGGCGGAGCCATGGAATACCTTTCCCGAGGACTGGCGGAAAAAGGTCTGGCTGGAGTGGGCAAGGGATTGGCGGTGCTGTTTGCTGTGCTTTGTGTGTGCGCTTCGCTGGGCGGTGGCAATGCCTTTCAGGTATCACAATCGCTGAGCGCTGTTGAGCAGCATATTCCGGCATTGGTGGCGATGCCGTGGTTATTTGGTCTGATCATGGCCTTTGCCGTTGGTCTGGTGATCATCGGTGGTATTAAACGCATTGCGCATACCGCTGAAGCAGTGGTACCGCTGATGGTCATGATCTATCTGACGGCCTGTATCTGGATTATTCTTACGCATATCAGCAATGTTCCGGCGGCACTGGTGATGATTGTTCATGATGCTTTTGCACCAACAGCGGTGGCCGGTGGCATGATGGGCGTGTTGGTGCAGGGGTTCAAGCGCGCTGCCTTTTCCAGTGAAGCAGGCATTGGTTCAGCGGCCATTGCGCATTCTGCTGCTGCGGTGAAATACCCGGTACGGCAGGGCATGGTAGCGTTGTATGAACCGTTTATTGATACCATTATTATCTGCACCATGACGGCATTGGTGATTATTCTGACCGGGGTGTATAACGCACCGGAGTATGCCAGCCTGGTGCAAAACAATCAGGGTGCAGCCCTGACCTCGGTGGCTTTTGGCTCGGTGGTGAGCTGGTTTCCGGTGATTCTTTCGCTGTCGGTTGTGCTGTTTGCCTACAGTACAATGATTTCATGGTCGTATTATGGCGAGCGTTGCTGGACTTATGTGTTTGGTGAACGTTTTTCCATGGCGTATCGATTGTTGTTTCTCGTATTTATTGTGCTTGGTTCTGTTGTTAGCGCCGGTAATATTCTTGATTTCAGTGATCTTATGTTACTATCCATGGCTTTCCCTAACTTCATCGGCTTGTACATCTTGCAGGGGAAAGTCGCAGACGCCCTGCGAGTGTATCTGCTAAAGTTACGTCAGGGCGAAATGTAGTGCAATACGGCCTGTTGGCATTTCTGCTGATGATGGCATGGGCAGGTAATGGCCTGGCTGCGCCCAGGCTTTCCTTGCCACAGCGGGCGTCGCAAGTGCATGCTGATGCCGCGATCACATTCCAGGGAAACCAGCTGGTATGCGATGCCTACACCACGGCCGGTATTGATGAGGTTCGCGCCTTGCTGGAAAATGGCGCTATTGTTTCCTCCAGCTGGCAAGTGACGATTGACCGCCAGCGCGCTTACTGGCTGGATGCCGAAGTCTGGTCAACGGAAATCATTCGTCAGGTGACTCCCGATATGTTGACGGGACACTGGAAGCTGCTGGATGTGAAAAGTGGCCTATCCCGAACGACAGACAGGCTTTCCGAGGCGGTGGATTTTTTGATGCGTATGCAACATAAGCCACTGCTGCCTTTGAAGCTGTTACAGCAAATTGCACATGAGCAGCAGAATCGACCGACATTTATTATGCATATTCGTGCCCATTTTCACGATGGCAGCTTGTCGTTCAGCAGGTGGACGTACCCGTTTCGTCTTGGTAAGACAGTGAAGGTTATTTCCTTTCAGTTGCCATGACGCATTACCTTCCTCTTGCTCTGTCAGCGATGCTTGTGTTGCTGGTGGTATTGCTGTGGCCCACAGGGCAGACATGGGGAGCGCTGATCGCCTTACGCTGGCTGAATATCGGGCTGCTTGGTATTGCAGCGCTTGCCCTGATGGGCTACGGCATTCGGAATCTTCGCGGTAAAAAAAGCAGGCGTACTGCCTCCTCGTTACGCTTAAAACTGGTGATGGCATTGGTCACGATGTTGCTGTTGCCTGCCATATTGCTACAGGGAACGGCCAGTTATGTGGTGAACCGGGGGCTGGATGACTGGTTCGACATCAAGGTGGAATCCCTGCTGAATCGGGCCATAACGCTTGGTCGTGGCTTTTATCAGCGCATTGACCGTGAATTGCGGCAGGGCCTGCTGGAAACCGTGAATGACGCTTCCTTGCGTGATCATCTTGTATTGTCATCTCCTTTTGCCAGTAGTGATCTTTTTTCCTATGCCACAGCGAGCATGCAGCACCATGACTGGGATAGCATGCAAATTTTTGATTTTAATGAACAATCGTTGGTCAGCGTTGCGCGAAACGGACTTACGCTGAAAGCTGATCGTATGTCGGATCGCGTGCGTTTGAGTTTGTCGCTGGGTAAAATTACCATTGAACCACATACAGAAAAAGGACGTGAATATCTGGTTGGTTATGCGCCCGTTATTATTCACCAGAAACTGGTTGCCGTGGTGCGGGCGACTGTTGCTATTCCTGACGGCTTGATGGCCGATGCCCGATCTGTTGAGAAAGACTATCGCAAATACAGCGAGTTATCCCGCCACCGTGATGCCATGGGACGTTTGTTTGTGGATCTGATGGTGTTGATCACACTGATTGTTACGGTGATTGCAGCCTGGGCAGCCTGGATATTTGCGCGTGGTCTGACACGCCCTGTTGAGCAACTGGCCAGCGCTTTGGAACGCGTCAGCGATGGTGATCTGAACGTCAGCTTGCAGGTTGCTGGCAAGGATGAACTGGGTAGCCTGGTGCATTCATTCAATATCATGTCCCGCAAGCTGAAGCGCAATACGGAAGCAGTGGAGCGGACGCAATCCGAATTACGCAAGGCTTTGCGGGATAGTCAGCAGCGCAAGGAAATCCTTGAGAACCTGCTGGCCAATCTCGATTCCGGCGTTTTGCTGATGAATCATCAGGGTGAGGTGGAACTGAATAATCAGGCATTTGTGCGTTTGCTTGAAATACCAACGGAAGCATTGCAACAGATTGATGTGGCACAAACACTGAAAACCATCAATATTCCGGCATCAACGGCACGGGTGCAAATGGTATTGCATGTTATTGAGGAAGTACGCTCGGCCAATGGCGCAGCTGTGCAGCGAGAACTGGATGTGAGTGTGGAGCATGGGGTGCGCCATTTGCTGGTGCGTGGTATTCAAATTTCCGGTAAGGGTTCATCTGCTTTTTCCGGTTTTTTACTGGTACTGGATGATTTAACCGAGGTTGCCGAAGCACAACGGCATCGGGCATGGGTGGAAGTTGCCCGCAGTGTTGCTCATGAAATCAAAAATCCCTTGACTCCGATCAAGCTTGCTGCCGAACGTTTGCAGCGTCGCCGTCAAAAGGGAAAACTGGATGACAAGGTGTTCGAGCAGTGCACCCAGACCATTATTACCCAGAGCAATCGCCTGATTCGCCTTACCAGTGATTTTTCGACGCTGGCCAGCTTGCCCAGACCGCGTTGTACAATGGTGGATGCGCGCAGTTTGATGGATGAGATTGCCGATCTTTATGCCGCTTATCCGCGTGTCCAGGTCATACTCCCTGCAACACCCTATTATTGTTATGCCGATGCTGATCAAATTCGCCAGGTGCTGATCAATCTTATGGATAATGCCTTGTCGGCGACGGAGGAAGGCTGTTTGCCTGTGCGTTTGTATGTTGATACCTTCGAACATTACACTTCCTTTCACGTCGAGGATGAAGGCGAAGGTATTCAGCTTGATAATCCACAATTGGTGTTCGATGCCTATTTTTCCACCAAATCTGAAGGTTCGGGGCTGGGGTTGTCGATTTCTGCCCGCATTGCCCGCGAACACGAAGGAGAATTGCTCTTGCTCTCAACATGTCAACCGACGCATTTTTGTCTGCGTGTGCCATCCCGTGAACCTGTGAGGTAGTCATGTTTCCACACATTTTAATTGTTGATGATGAAGCGCCAATTCGGGAGTCCTTACAGGGCGTACTGGAGGATGAGGACTATGTTGTCAGCACCGCTTCTTCCGGTGAGGAGGCGGTTGCCCGCTTTCGCAAACAGCCGGCGGATTGTGTGTTACTGGATATTTGGATGCCTGGCATTGATGGCCTGGAGACGATGAACCGCTTACGCCAGATTGATGATTCAGTGCCTGTGATCATTATGTCTGGTCACGCCACGGTGGATACGGCCGTTCAGGCTACCCGTCAGGGTGCGTTTGATTTTTTGGAAAAACCATTATCGACGGATAAGTTACTCATTCTGCTTCGCAATGTGATGCAAAAGCGCAAGCTTGAGCGTGAGAATTCCGGTCTTCGCCAGCGTGTGCGCGATCGTTCGCGGAGTGAGCTGATCGGTGACAGTCCGGCGATCAGGGAAGCGCGCAAGCTGATCCGGCGCGTCGCCGCCAGTGATACTCCCGTATTGATCCTTGGCGAACATGGTACGGGAAAAACAATTGCCGCCCGCATGATTCATCAGCAATCACGGCGCCGTGAACAGCCGTTGGTTGAACTGAATATTGCCGGAATGACGGAGCAGCAAATGGCCTCAGAGTTGTTTGGCCATGAACAGGGCGCGTTCAGTGGCGCTTTGCACCGTCAGATCGGTTGCTTTGAGCAGGCGCATCAGGGAACGCTACTCATTGATGAAGTGGCCGATCTGCCACCGGGGATTCAGGCGCGTATGCTTCGCGCCATGCAGGAGCGGCGTATTCAGCGGCTGGGCTTGCCATCGCCGATTGTTTGTCAGGTGCGGGTGCTGGCGGCTTCTGCCTATGATCCTGAGCAATTGCTGCGGCAAGGGCGGTTGCGGGAAGATTTTTATTATCGTCTGAATATCGTTACCATACATATGCCACCGCTGCGCGATCATCCTGAAGATTTTCCCTTGTTGCTGAAAACACTGGCTGACGAACAGGCGCGTTCACTGGGCGGCGAAGCTGTGGCGTTCAGTGAAGATATGTTATCCCTGCTGAGAAACTATAGCTGGCCCGGTAATATTCGTGAACTTCGCAATTATGTGGAGCGATGTCATATCCTGCGGCCAGGCGAGTGCATCACGCCTGAAAATATGCCACCGCTGGATGGCGTGGCAACGCATCGCACACGCGGCGACACGGGTCAGGAAAGCAGTTATAACCATGAATCCTTTCATCACGCAAGAGAGGCATTTGAGCGCGAGTTTTTGCTCTATCACCTGAACAAGGCAGGTTGGAATATTCAGCGCGCCGCCCGTGAAATGGGCATGGAGCGTTCGCAATTGTATCGCAAAATCAAGGCTTATGAACTTTCCAGAGAGGAATCATCGTGAATATTCTGATTCTGGGCGCTGGCGAGGTCGGCTACCATATTGCCGAACGGTTGGCGCATGAGGGCAATAATGTATCGGTGGTTGATCGTGATCCCGCGCGCTTAAAACGCGTGGCAGACAATATGGATGTGCGCACTGTAGTCGGTGAGGCCAGCCATCCTTCCGTACTGGCCAGGGCAGGTGCGGCCGATGCCGAGTTGCTGATTGCTGCTACAGCCAGCGATGAGACCAATATGCTGGCCTGTCAGGTCGCACATTCATTATTCCGCGTTACCATCAAGATGGCGCGTATTCGCGATGCGGATTATATCGAACATGGCGACCGCCTGTTTGGACGTGATGATTTGCCTATTGATACGGTGATTTCGCCGGAAAAGGAGGCGGCTAAATCCATTCTTCGCCGTTTACAAATCAGTTCGGCGATGGATGCGCAGGAATTTTCCGGTGGCAATGTGCAACTACTGAGTTTCAAGGTTACACCGAAGAGTTGTCTGGCCGGTATTTCCATTCGTGATATTTCAGAATCACTTGGTGGCATCAAGGCTTGTGTGGTGGCGCATGAGCACAATGCGTTGTGGCGTGTACCGGATGCCGATACCACCTTATTGGCCGGCGATAGCATTTATCTGACGGTAGGGTCGGCATATCTTGATGACTTGTTTCATCATTTATCCGGTGGTGTGACAACGGAGTACCATGGCCGACGCCACGTGATGATCGTCGGTGGCGGGCATATTGCCTATATTGTTGCCAAGGAACTGGAAAAAATCGGGGTACAGGTCAGGATTATTGAGCACAACGAAAAACGGGCCGACTGGATGGCGCGGCATCTGGAACGCAGCGTGGTGATTGCCGGCGATGCGCTGGATCAGGTGCTACTGGAAGAAGAAAATATTGATGAAATGGACGATTATATCGCTCTGACCAATGATGATGAAACCAATATTCTGGGCAGTCTGATCGCCAAACGCTACAAGGTTCCACATATTGTTACGCTGGTAAATCGCACGATTTATTCGCGTCTGGTACGCGATATTGGTTTGGATGTTGTTGTTTCAGCTCGCTTTACCACGGCCGCCTCCATTTTGCAGCATATCCGAAAAGGCAAGATTTATGGCATGTCTTCGCTGGGGGACGGCATGCTGGAAGTCCTGGAGGCTGAGGCGATGAAAACCTCGGCAATTGTGAATGTACCGTTGCGCGAATTGAACTTTCCACCGCAAAGCGTGGTTGGTGCCATTATTCGCGGTGATCAGGTAACGATTCCCGATGGTGATAGTGTGATTGTACCTGGCGACCATGTGCTGATGGTTGCCCATACCGACAGCGTGCGGGATGTCGAGGGTATGTTTGAAGTTAGCCTGGAATTTTTTTAGGCCATGCATGTTCGTGGCGTTATTTGGCTACTGGGTGTGCTGAGTCTGTTTTATGGCAGCAGCATGCTACTGCCCACACTTATTGCATTGGTTAATGCTTCCGGTGAGTTTTGGCATTTTTTGTTTGCAGCCTGCCTGACCTTGCTGATCGGCCTGCTGTCTGTACGTTATGTCGGTGAGCAGCCCCGGCGTCTGACACACCGCGATGGTTTTCTGATCGTCGCCTTGGCCTGGGTGACGCTATCGTTACTGGGGGCGATTCCTTTTTTGTCCATAGGGGTTTGTGGAAGCGTTGTTGATGCCCTGTTTGAATCTGCTTCCGGTTTAACGACGACTGGTGCGACGGTGCTTAGTGGATTGGATACCATGCCGCATGCCATTTTACTGTGGCGTTCCATGCAGGAATGGCTGGGTGGCATGGGCATTATCGTACTGGCTGTGGCTATTATGCCCTTACTCGGTGTCGGTGGTATGCAGCTGTTCCGTGCAGAAACACCAGGGCCGGTCAAGGATAAACTGACCGCCCGCGTTACCGAAACCGCCAAGGTGTTGTGGTATATTTACTTGCTGATGACGGTGATTTGCGCGGCAGCCTATGCGCTTGCCGGCATGAACTGGTTTGATGCGATCAATCACGCCATGTGCACAGTAGCGATTGGTGGCTTTTCGACCCATGATGCCAGCATGGGCTGGTTTCATTCAAGCTTGATCGAGATGATCGCTGTCTTCTTCATGGTACTGGCAGGCATCAATTTCACCTTGCATTTTGCTGTGCTTAACAACCGTTTTTCTCTTCAGGCTTACTGGAGGGATGAAGAGTTTCGCGCCTACATCTACATTCTCAGCGTAGTGTTTGTGGTCATTGCCATGCCGGTGTGGTGGAGCGATAGCGATGAGCTGCATCATGTGTTGTTTAATGTGGTGTCGGTAGCGACTACCACAGGCTTTGCCGTTAGTGATTATTCGCAATGGCCGCCGGGTACCAATATGCTGTTGTTTGTGGTCATGTTTATCGGCGCTTGCGCTGGTTCCACCGGCGGCGGTATGAAAGTGATCCGGGTATTGCTGTTATTTCGTCAGGGATTGGGCGAGATTCGTCGCATGATTCATCCTCATGCCGTGATTTACACCAAACTGGGAGAGCAAACGGTGGAAGCGGATGTGGTGCAGGCTGTATGGGGCTTTTTTGTGCTGTATATGGTGTGTTATTTGATGATTGCTGTGATCGTTGCTATGACTGGGGTGGATTTGTTGACGGCGATGAGCGCCACCGCAGCCTGCCTGACCAATACCGGACCCGGCTTCGGGCACGTGGGTCCGGCAGATAATTATGCCGCGCTGCCATCTGCTGGCAAAAGCGTGCTGATGTTCGCCATGATTCTTGGGCGCCTTGAAATCTATACCTTTTTTGTCTTGTTGGTGCCAGAATTCTGGCGCAAGTAGGCTGTTGGGAGCCACTTCAACCTATCACGCACTGGAGAATTCATTTTGAATACTATCCTGTTTTCCTGGATTCGTCATGCTTCGTGCTGTTAATGGCGAAAAAGTGTTGACAGTCGAGTAGCCGACGCTAGAATTCGCCTCGCTCGACGCGGGTATAGCTCAGCTGGTAGAGCGCAACCTTGCCAAGGTTGAGGTCACCGGTTCGAACCCGGTTACCCGCTCCAGTCCCAGAGGGGAGGCCTTGTCCTCCTCTCTTTTTCTTTGCAGATGGCAGGGTGGCTCAGTGGTACGGCGGAGGACTGCAAATCCTTTATTCGCGAGTTCGATTCTCGCCCCTGCCTCCATCTCCCGCATATCGGCAGCACACCTGACGGTACATTCACTTAAATCCGGTTGCCTTTCCTTATGCATAGCTGCTACTTGCTGTGCGTGATACGTACCGCAAGTCGATAACAATCTTTTGACACCTGAGTAAAAAAACGCAACATAGCGCACCCAGTGAGGGTATTTTGTGTTCAGGAGTTGCATGTGCAACAAAAGATGATCCGTTCTCTTTCGTTGAAGGAGCGAACCTTGGGGGATACCCTCTCCCGCCTTGGCCGTTGTTGGTGGTTGATCTGGAGACGCACACCCGTCCACCACCCCCGAAAACTTGTTCCTTATCTTTCCGTGTTGTTATTTTTACTGGCAATGTTGCCGGGCGAGGATGTCCGCGCCAGCATTCGCGTGCCGCATGTGGAGTGGCTGGATGCCGTGCCTGAAGCCTCGCCTGTCGGTAAGCCGTGGGATCATATCCTGCAACCAGGCGACGTCAGCAGCAGTGTGTTGCAAACCATGGGCTTTAGTTATCAGGACGTGCTGGATATGAGCAAGGCCAGCGAGGCCGTGTTCTCCTTCCGCAAAATGCGCAGTGGCCATCGTCTGCAACGTCAGAATGAGGGTGATGTCATCCGCGTGTTGTACGATGTTGATGCCGAGCGGCAGTTACAACTGGAAAAACAGGCTGATGGCAGATGGCAGGCGAGCATGCAGCCACGACCATTGCGGCGCTTCCGTCATTACGCGCATGGCGTGATTCATAACAGTCTGTTTGTTGATGCCGGCAAGGCGGGGCTGGATGAGCGCACCACCATGGCACTGATCGACGTTTTTGCCTGGGATATTGATTTCGCTCGTAACCTGCGTGAAGGCGATACCTTTGATGTGTATTATGAAGAAGCCTGGGATGAGCGGGGTCAGCTTGTCAGCTCGGCCATTATTGCCGCTGAGTTCGTCAACCGGGGCAAGCATTATACGGCAGTTCGCTATACCGACAAAAAAGGCAAAACCGGTTATTATGCCCTTGATGGCTCCAACCTGAAAAAGGATTTCCTCAAGGCGCCGGTCAAATATTCACGTATTTCCTCGCGTTTTTCGCGTGCCAGAAAGCACCCGATTCTCGGCTATACGCGGGCGCATAAAGGTGTGGATTACGCAGCGCCAACGGGAACGCCTATCCATGCCGTGGCTGATGGCGTGGTCAGGGAAGCGGGTCGCCACGGTGGCTATGGCCGCTATATACGCATTGATCACCGCCACGGCATCAATACCCGTTACGGGCATCTGAGCCGTTATGGCAAGGGCATTCATCGTGGCGTGCATGTGACGCAAGGCCAGGTGATCGGCTATGTTGGCATGAGCGGGCTGGCAACGGGGCCACATCTGCATTTTGAATACCGCCTGGGCAATAAAGCCATCAACCCGCTGAGCGTGCGCAGTCATGCTGGCGCACCGATTGCAGCCAGTGAAATGTCACGCTACAAAGCAGTTTCCCGACGCATTTATCAGGTGTTGAAACGTTATGCCAGGAACCTGAATAACAGCAAATGGGGATGACAAACACCGCCGACCTACGCTCTGTTGCTGAATCAGAACGCTGGCTGAACAAGGCCAGACGGGTATTTGACGTCGAAATCAGGGCCTTGCAGGCAGTTGAACAGGCACTTGGCGATGCCTTTTGCGAAGCCGTTGCCTGTATTCTGAAGCTGCCTGGTCGCCTGGTCGTCGTTGGCATGGGAAAGTCGGGCATTATTGCCCGCAAAATGGCAGCGACCTTTGCTTCTACGGGTACACCGGCGTTTTTTGTGCATGCCGCTGAGGCACAACATGGTGATCTGGGCATGATTACCCGGCATGATGCGGTGTTACTGCTCTCGCATAGCGGTGAAACGGCGGAAGTCTGTAATTTATTGCCGGTGTTGCGCGGTCTTGGTGCCCGTTTGATTGCCATGACAGGCAATCCCCGCTCCACGCTGGCCAGATACGCTGATATTGTGCTGACAATTCCCGTGAAACAGGAAGCCTGTCCGCTCAACCTGGCTCCCACGGCCTCGACCACAGCAACGCTGGCGCTGGGCGATGCGCTGGCCGTGGTGGTGCTAAAAGAACGCGGTTTTCGTGAGGAAGATTTTGCCCGTGTTCATCCTGCCGGAAGTCTGGGCCGCAAGCTGATGAAGGTTACCGATGTCATGCATCGCAAAGTGCCACTGGTAGAAGGCTCTCAGGCCTTGCGCGATGCGATCACCACCATGAGCAGTTATCGCATGGGGATTACCGGTGTGCAATGTCAGGGCCTGCTGCAAGGCTGCATCAGCGATGGTGATCTGCGGCGAATTCTGGAGTCCGGCGAGGTTGATCTTGCAGCACCTGCTGCCAACTATATGCATCGCAACCCCCATTGCGTGGATGGCAATATACTGGCCAGCGAAGCTGTGCGCATCATGGAGGATCACAAGGTCACATCATTGTTCGTAGGCAAGACCGAAAAGGTTGAAGGCATTGTTCATCTGCATGACTTGCTGCAAGGTGGGCTATCATGACGATGGCTACAGGCAAGCAGCAGTTTCCTTTTGGGCGGGCGCAGCAGGTGCGCCTGCTGGTGCTGGATGTTGATGGTGTGTTAACTGATGGCCGGGTGATTATGCTGGATGGTGGCGAAGAGGCCAAGGGCTTTCATGTGCGCGATGGTCACGGGATCAAGATGTTGCAACGCTGTGGCATACAGGTGGCGATTCTCACTGGCAGAAGCTCCACCGTGGTCGCCAACCGGGCTAAAGACCTGGGCATTAAACTGATCACCCAGGGTTGTTTGAACAAGGATGAAGGCATGAATCGCTTGTGCGCAGAAGCGGCAGTGAGCCGCTCCGCCTGCGCTTATATGGGTGATGATATTGTTGATCTTCCGGCCATGAACGGCTGCGCCCTGGCAACCGCTCCTCATGATGCGCATCAGGCCGTGCGTGCCAGCGCCCACTGGGTTTCTTCAGCGATCGGCGGACGCGGAGCAGTGCGTGAACTGGCAGAAGGACTGCTTCTCGCGCATAATCAATGGCATGAAATCGTGCAGGAACGCTATGGCGTAAGTCCGGCCGATGCCGGCTGGAAGCAAGCTTCCTGATGCTGAAAAGTAGGCTGTGAAGCAAAAGCCCTTGCAGGATGTGTTCAAATACGTTTCATTCTTTTTTCATTTTAAGATGGAACATTCCCCCTGTTGTGTTGATAACACAACCACATACCATAGCTCAAGGAGAGTAATCTTGCGATATTGTATTCGTTCGGCTCAGCTCGTGGCCCTGCTGCTGGGCTTTC
>WFOJ01000016.1 GCA_015488125.1 Mariprofundaceae bacterium | reverse complement strand
TGGGAAGGATTGGGCGCGGTAATGGCAAGGCCGAACTGACGAACCTCTTCATCCTCGTACATCAGCATCTCGTCCAGCCGGGCTTTCATGTCATAGACGATATTCGGATTCTGAATATCGGATATTCTGGCGTCTTTGTAATAGCGCCTGAATGCCGCAAGAATTTCATCGGGATGGTTCACAAAGTCGATGACATAGGTGGTGTCCTTGCCCTGATGCGTCCGGTTCAGACGCGACAGGGTCTGTACGGCCTCCACGCCGGATATTTTCTTGTCCAGATACATGGCCACCAGTTTCGGCTGATCAAAGCCCGTCTGGAACTTGTTGGCCACCAGCATCACCTGATATTCGGGTGTGTCGAACACCTTGCGCAGATCACGCCCGCGCGCAGCCGGGTTCATGCTCTCTTCGGTAAAGACTTCATCTTCCGGATAGGAAAACGCAATATCGTCGTTGATGTCCTTGCCGAGAATCTTGCCGGAGAAGGCCACCATGGAACGAATGCCGCGATAGCCTTGTTTTTCCACATAACGGTCAAATGCCAGTTTGTATTTCACGGCTGCCGCCCGGGAGCTTGTCACCACCATCGCCTTGGCCTGGCCGCCCAGCAGATGTGCCACATGGCTATGAAAATGCTCAATGATGAGCTGCACCTTCTGCGATACATTGGTAGGATGCAGCGTCAGCCACCTGGCCAGCGCCCGCCCCGCATACTTCGTATCCACGCGCTTGTCTGAGGCGAACGCACTACCCAGTCTGAACGCCATCTTGTAGCTGGTGTAGTTTTGCAACACATCAAGGATAAAGCCCTCCTCAATGGCCTGCTGCATGGTATAGGTATGAAAGGGCACGGGCGGGTTCTCCGCCGATGGTTCTTGTGTCTCATCCTTCGACCTGCCAAATAACATCAGTGTGGAGTGCTTGGGCGTGGCCGTAAACGCAAAGTGACTTACATTGTCGGGCAGGCCGCGCACGCTTTGCAGCTTCTCCAGTATCTCATCCGGCATCATCGAGGCCAAATCCACCGAGGCATCCAGCGCCAGCACCTGCCGCAGCTTGCCGGCAATGCTGCCTGTCTGCGAGTTGTGCGCCTCATCAATAATCACGGCAAACTTGCGCTCGCGAAGGCTCTGCTCCGTCAGAATGGCTTCCATCGCATAGGGGAAGGTTTGCAGGGTCACCACAATAATCGGCGTACCCGCCAATAATGCCTGCGCCAGTTGCTGGCTCTTGGGCAGGCTGGAACTTTCCCGAGCCACGGCTTGGACCACGCCCTGCTGATGCTCGATCTGGCTGATCGCCTCTTGCAACTGGGCATCGAGCACAGTGCGATCCGTCACCACAATCACCGAGTTGAAAAAGGGTTCGCCGTCATCATGACGCAGGCGGATCAGCTCATGGGATGTCCATGCAATGGTGTTCGTTTTGCCGGAACCAGCGCTGTGCTGATTCAGATACTGATGGCCAACCCCTTCCCGCTTCACCGCATCAATCATTTTCGTCACCGCTTCCCACTGGTGGTAGCGCGGAAAAATCTGCGTTTCCTTAAAGCGAAGCCTGCCTTGTGCCGTCTCTTCTTCCTTCTTCTGAATAAAGACAAAACGGTGAAAAATGCGCAACCAGTGATCCGGCTGCATCACTTCCTCCCACATGTATTTCACCGGATAAGGCTCCGTTGGGGGATTGCCTGCCGCGCCATCGTTGCCTTTGTTGAACGGCAGGAAATGGGTCGATTCCCCGGCGAGCTTCGTTGTCATCCAGACTTCCGAATCCGACATGGCAAAATGCACCACAGCGCCGCGCTTGAACGAAAGCAGCGGCTCCATGCGTCCGGTAGTCGCGCTTTTCGGTTTTCTGTCTGTCCGGTACTGCTCCCTGGCGGCATCCACCGACTGCGTGAAATCGGTTTTCAGCTCGAATGTCGCCACCGGAATGCCGTTGATAAACGCCACCAGATCAATGGCGTTCTCATTATCCAGCGAATAGCGCAGCTGCCGCACAATGCGCAGACGGTTGGCGGCGTAGCGTTTCAGCACCATCTCATTGCGGGCATCTTCCGGCATCGCCTGGCTCATCTGGATCGTGCCACCGCCAGCCACGCCAAAGCCACGCCGCAGCACCTTCACCGTACCGCCGGATTTTGCTGCCAACGAAGTGGCCAGCCGCTCCAGCACCACTTTTTCCGCACTGTCCTTGTGAATGCGGTTCAGTTTCTCCCATGCCTGCGGCTGGCTATCACGAATCCAACCAATCACATCTTCGGGGTATAGGGCAAGCTGCCGGTCGTAATGAGCATGGTCGCCCTCCAGCCAGCCGTTGT
>WFOJ01000015.1 GCA_015488125.1 Mariprofundaceae bacterium | reverse complement strand
GATCAGTTTGCTGTGGTGGAATGCGGCATTAGTGAGCGTGGTGAAATGCAACGTCTGGCCACCATGGTCGAGGCGGATGTGGTGGTGCTGACCAGCATAGCCATGGCCCACGGTGAAGGACTGGGTGAACTAACGGATATTGCGCGGGAAAAATATCGCCTGGCTGAGGCCATGAAGGCGCATGGTCGGCTGATTGTAGCGCCTGCTGTGGCTGCCTTGTTGCCACAGGATGAGCGTTTGCTGCCTGCATCCCGGATGGTAAGAAGCACACGTCAGGGTGTGGTATGCCAGTTGTGCTGGCAAGGCGAACGGGCCTCATTGACCTTGCCGCTGCCTGCCGCGCATCTGGCTGCCGATATGGCCTTGTCGGCCAGCGTGCTGATGCACGAAACAGACGCTTCACTGCACGAGGTTGCCGAAGCCTTGCAAGGCTGGCAGCCGGTATCGCAACGCCTGCAAATCCATCAGGGAATCAATGGCATACGTCTTCTGGATGATTGCTACAATGCCAACCCCGCCTCCATGCAGGCAGCGCTGGATACGCTGGCGCAAATGCCGGGGCGGCGTATTGCCATTCTGGGTGATATGGCCGAACTGGGGCCGGGTGCGGCCACGTTGCATGCGGCGCTGGATGTGCGTTATGTGGATGTGCTGTTGTTGATCGGTGAGCAGATGCAGGCGCTGGCAGCCAGGCAGCCAAAGGCCCGCTGGTTTGCCGATGTTAGCGCGTGGCGCGAAGGCTATGCGCAATACTGGCAAGCAGATACCGATGATGTGGTGCTGGTCAAGGCATCACGCAGCATGCATTTTGAGGATATCGTGAACGAATTAAAGCAACCATCCCTGAAGCGCGAGGCGCAGCCTTATGCTGTATGAACTGCTCTACCCGCTGCATACGGAATACTCATTCCTCAATCTTTTCCAGTATATCACCTTTCGCACGGTGTATGCGCTGGTGACGGCATTGGTGATCAGCTGGATCATTGGCCCTGCCTTTATTCGCTGGCTGCGTCAGCAGCAGGGCAAAGGGCAACCGATTCGCGATGACGGCCCGCAAACGCATTTGCTGAAACAGGGCACGCCGACCATGGGCGGCTTGTTGATCCTGTTTACCATTACGCTGAGTACCCTGTTATGGGCAAAGCCGGGCAGCCCTCTGATCTGGATGGCTTTGCTGGTGCTGCTTGGCTATGGTCTGATCGGCTGGCTGGATGATGATCTAAAATTACGCAAGCGTCACCCGGATGGGCTGGCCGGTCGCTGGAAACTGTTGTTGCAACTGCTGTTTGCGGCAGTGCCTGCCTGGGGACTGATGCAGCTTGGCACGCCGGTGGTGGATATTCCGTTTTTCAAAATCGCCTGGGATCTCGGCTGGTGGTATGTACCGTTTGTGATTTTTGTGCTGATGGGAGCATCCAATGCCGTGAACCTGACCGATGGCCTTGATGGTCTGGCTGTGGGTCCGACGTTTATGGTGGCCACTGCGCTGGCGGTGATCAGCTATTTGACTGGTCATGTTCATTTTGCCGAGTATCTGTTAATTCCCTATCAGCCGGGTGCTGGCGAATTGAGCGTATTTTGTGGCGCCATGGTAGGGGCCTGCCTGGGCTTTTTGTGGTTTAACAGCTATCCGGCGCAGGTTTTCATGGGCGATGTCGGAGCGTTGGCGCTGGGCGGGGCGCTGGGCTTTGTGGCTTGCGCTGTGCATCAGCCTTTTTTACTGGCCATTGCCGGTGGATTGTTTGTGCTCGAAGCTGTCTCGGTCATGGTGCAGGTGGCCAGTTTCAAACTGACGGGTAAACGGGTATTTCGCATGGCTCCCATTCATCATCATTACGAACTGAAGGGCTGGCCGGAGCCACGGGTCATTGTGCGCTTCTGGATTATCTCATTATTGCTGGCGCTGCTGGCGCTATCGACGTTGAAAATCCGATGAGCAGCTATCCTGAATTCGCCATTATCGGCATGGGTCGCAGTGGCATGTCCATGGCTCGCTACCTGATGCGCCAGGGCATTGCTTTTGATGTCATGGATGAAACATCCTGCCATTGCGAGGGTATCGCGCCACGTCAGCAGTTCACCGGCCCGCTGGATGCAGCTTTGTTGTGCCGTTACCGGCAATTGCTGGTCAGTCCCGGCATCCCCTGGCAACACCCGGCATTGCAGGCGGCAAGAGCGGCAGGGGTGAAGGTTTGTGGCGACCTTGAGCTGTTCGCCAGCCAGTTTCCCTGTGCCCTGTACACCATCACCGGTACCAATGGCAAAACCACGGCCACTCACCTGCTACAGCAATTATTGCAGCACCTGCCCGGTGACTGCGTCAGCGCTGGCAACATCGGTACGCCAATGCTGGATGTGCTGGATGCCGAACATTTGCCGCAACGTGTGGTGCTTGAGCTATCCAGTTTTCAACTGGAACGCAGCGCTGGAATTCATCCTCAATGGGCGGTGCTGCTCAATGTACAACCTGATCACGCCGATATGCACGATTCTGCCGAGGCTTATCAGGCAGCAAAACTGCGCCTGTTTGCCAACCAGCAAGCCGGCGATACCGCCATGCTACCGATGGATCATCAATGGGATGATGTATGTCAGCAATTATATGACCGGGGGGTATATGTCCACCGCTTTGGTTTTGCGCAGGCAGGTGAACTGATGGCGGAAACGCTGTCTGCCGGTGTGTTGCGCCATGGCAGAAAAACCTGGCGTTTGTTCTGGCATCAACTCGGCAAAAAGGAACAAATCAATTGTCGGCATGTGTCGCTGCGTGGTCTGCATCAGCAAATCAATATGGCTGTGGCAGCACAGGGGGCTGCTGATGCCGGGGTTCCTGCGGATGTGATTCGTGATACGCTGATCCGCTTTCGCGGTCTGCCGCATCGCTTGCAATATGTGGGTGAAACAGCAGGTAAGGCCTGGTATGATGATTCCAAGGCTACTAATCCGACGGCGGCTATCGCGGCGCTGCGATCCTTTGAACGGGTGATCTGGATTTGCGGTGGTTTGCGCAAGGGTCTGGATTTAACCCCAATGATTCCGACTGTGCGCCAACATGTCAGTCATGCCCTGATCATTGGCGAAGAACCCGATGCCTGGGTCGATATGCTCACTCAGGCGGAAGTTGCCCATGCCATCGCCGGTAATATGGAACGCGCTGTACACATGGCGGTGAATTTGCAATCAGCCTCTGACGTGTTGCTGTCGCCAGCGGCAGCCAGTCAGGATCAGTTTGCCAATTATGCTGAACGCGGGCGGGCCTTTGTTAACGCCATGGCTTCGTTGAGTACGACGATACCGGTTTTATCGTCGGATGAGGATACGCCATCATGAAGACGTTGCGACGCTACTTGGCTGATGTGGATGCCGTACTGGTTGGCTGTGTGTTGATTCTGTTGGTGATCAGTCTGCTTATGGTCAGCAGCGCCAGTCTCAGTGTTTCAGAAGTGCGTTATGGTGATCCCTTTCGCATTATTGGTCACTGGGTGATCTATATGCCGGTCGGATTGATATTGATGTGGTGGGTTTCACGTATTGAACCAGCGTTGTGGAAAGCGGCCTGCTTGCCAGCGTTGTTGCTGGCCATGTTGGCCATGGTGCTGGTGCTGGCTTTTGGTCATCGCATTAACGGTGCGACACGCTGGTTTTCGCTGTTTGGTGTAAGCTGGCAACCTGTAGAGCTGCTTAAGCCCGTGATGTTGATGTACATGGCGTATTACGTCAGTCATTTTCCAGAGCGTCTGCATCAGTTTGCCACCGGCCTGGCACCAATGCTGGTGGTGTTGGGCATGGCGGTTGGTTTATTACTGCTACAGCCTGATTTTGGCAATGCTATTTTACTCACCAGCGTTTGCTTTGCTATCTGGCTGGCAGGTGGCGTGCCCGTGCGGCATCTCGTCGGTACGGCGCTGACAGTGATACCGCTGACCATGATTGGCATGGTTGCTGAGCCGTATCGTATGCGGCGCTTAACCAGCTTCCTCGACCCGTGGGCTGACCCTTATGATAGCGGTTATCAGTTGATTCAATCGCTGCTGGCTTTTGGCTCAGGTGGTATTAGCGGCCAGGGATTGGGGCAAGGGGTGCAAAAATTATTCTATCTACCTGAATCGTTTACCGATTTTATCGCCGCTGTTATTGCTGAAGAGCTGGGGCTTGGCGGCACCTTGTTGTTGATCGGTGTGTTCGGCCTGCTGGTGTTGCGTGGCTGGCAGTTATCACGCCAATGTGATCATGCCTTTGAGCGGCTGTTGGCGCTGAGCTGCACATTGATGTTGGGTTTTAGTTTTATGATCAATATGGGGGCGGTCATGGGACTGATGCCCACCAAGGGGATTCCCATTCCATTTGTGTCCTACGGTGGCAGTGCCCTGCTTGGTGATTGTGTGTTGGTCGGTTTGCTGCTGGCGATTCACCGCTATCACGTTTTGCCTGGCGGCAATAACCGGCAAAAAGATGTCTGGGCCAGAAAAATGCAACGCGGCACCATGACGCGACAGGAGATAGGTGTATGAACCATCGGCGTTTGTGTATTGCTGGTGGCGGTACCGGAGGGCATGTGATGCCTGCATTGGCCATCGCTGATGCCGTGCGTCAACGTTGGCCGCATGTTGCTGTGGATTTTATTGGTGCTGAACGGGGGCTGGAAGCACGTTTATTACCGGCACGTGGCGAACAGGTACAACTATTGCCCATGCATGCCTTGCAGGGCAAGGGAATGGTGCATCAACTGAAGGTACTGGGTTGGGATATTCCCCGTGCCATTTGGCGTGTTTTGCGTAGCTGGCGGAACAACAAGCCAGATCTGTTGCTTGGCGTGGGTGGCTATGCCAGCGTCAATGGCGTGCTGGCGGCACTGCTGGCGCGCGTGCCGGTGGTTTTGTATGAGCAAAATGCTATGCCGGGTATGGTTAACCGGCGGTTGGCGGTTTATAGCCAGCAGGTGATGCTGGGTTTTGCAGCGGCGGCAGAGTATTTGCCGGGGGCTGTGGTACAGGTGACAGGCAACATCGTGCGGCAGGAGATTGCCGCTGTATCATGTACGCCACATATTCCGCCGCGTCTGCTGGTGATGGGGGGATCACAGGGGGCGCGTTTTCTTAATGAACATGTGCCATTGTTGTGTGCTGCCTTGCATCGGAAAGGGCGTGTGTTTTCCGTGCACCATCTTTGCGGTAGCGAACAACAGTGCGCTGCGGTGCAACAGCGGTATGATGAAGCCGGCGTTCATGCTCAGGTGGACGCCTTTTGTGAGAATATGGCAGATTTTTACCGGCAGGGCGATGTATTGATTGCCCGTGCCGGTGCGATGACGGTTAGCGAGGTGTTGGCTTGTCATTTGCCAACGGTTTTTATTCCCCTGCCGTCAGCGGCGGATCAACATCAGTATCACAACGCACGGCAACTGGAAGCTGCCGATGCTGCTTTATTGCTGGATCAACAGGCGTATAATGAAGAGAAATGGAGTATTACGCTGGATCAAATGCTGTTTGACCCCATGCGTTTGATGCATATGCGGCAATTATTGCAAACCATGGCATCCGAAAACCCGCGAGAGGCACAACTTGCCGTGCTTGCACCGTGGCTGGAGTCGGTATGAAATCACGTGTACAACGTATTCACTTCACCGGCATTGGTGGCATTGGCATGAGCGGTATTGCCGAGCTATTGCACAACCAGGGCTTTGTTGTACAGGGGACGGATGCAGCGGAAAGCCCCAATGTGCGACGGCTGCGTCAGCTAGGCATAAAGATCAGCATTGGCCATCGTGCGGATGCTATTGCTGATGCGGAAGTGGTTGTTGTCACCTCCGCCGTGAAACGCAGTAATCCTGAAATTCAGGCGGCACTGGAAGCGGGCATACCGGTGATTCCGCGTGCTGAAATGCTGGCTGAACTGATGCGTATGAAGCAGGGAATCGCCGTTGCTGGCAGCCATGGCAAAACGACGATCACGTCCATGATTGCCCACGGCATGGAAGCTGCGGGTATGGATCCCACTTATGTGATTGGTGGTCGCCTGATTGCCAGCGGCAGTAATACGCGTTTGGGCAGCAGTCCTTGGTTGGTGGCTGAGGCGGATGAGAGCGACGGTTCATTTTTGCGATTGGCGCCCATGCTTGGTGTGGTTAGTAATATCGACCCTGAACATCTGGATCATTACGGCAGTTTTGAACACCTGCTGGATGCCTTTGTTCGCTTTGTCAATCAGGTGCCTTTTTATGGTCGCGTGATCTTGCATCATGAGCATCCGCATGTGGCGGCCGTGCGTGAACGGGTACATCGTCCCGTTACTACCTATGGCACAAGTCCGCAGGCTGACCTTCAGTTATTACGCAGTGAAACCGATGGCAATCGTCAGTTGCTGCATATCGCCTGTCGCGCTACCAGGCAGCAGGCAGCAGAGCATTTTCAGCTATTGTTGCCTATGCCCGGTCAGCATAATGCTGAAAATGCGCTGGCTGCCGTCGCTGTGTTGCGGGATATTGGCATTGACAGTCCTCGTATCCGCCAGGCGCTGGAATGCTTTGACGGTATTCAGCGTCGCTTTCAGTGCACGCATGCACCGCAGGGTGGCGTGTTGGTGGATGATTACGGTCATCATCCGAAAGAAATTGAGGCTACCTTGCAGGCGGTGCGTGGCTGTTGGCCGATGGCAAGCATACGGGTGCTGTTTCAACCGCATCGCTATACCCGAACCCGTGATCTGATGGATGAGTTCATGGGTGCTTTTGACCAAGCTGATGAAGTTTGTGTGTTGCCTGTTTATGCGGCCAGTGAAACTGCTATTGCCGGTGCCGATAGTCTAACACTGGCGCGAGGTATGCAGCTGCGCGGACATCGTCACGTGCGTTTGTGCGATGATCTGGAAATGGCAGAAACACTGGCCTGGCAAGGCCTGCAACAGGGTCAGGTTGTGGTCATACTGGGTGCTGGCAGCATCGGCGGCGTGGCTGCTACGGTACGTGAGAGGTTGCTGTTATGATGTGCTGGCAGCAGCAACTGGCTGATCTGGGTGAATTTCAGGCTGGTGTGTCACTGGCTGAAAAAACAACGCTGGGCGTTGGTGGTGCGGCACGCTGGATGTTTTTGCCAGCTGATGTTGCGGCATTGCAACAAGCGCTTCGCTGTTTGCCGCAGACGCTGGCAGTGTTGCCTTTGGGGCGTGGCAGCAATCTGCTGATTGCCGATGAAGGCTTTGATGGTTTGGTGATCGATACCGGAGCCTTGCGCGAATTAAGGCATGATGATCGTACTTTGATCGCTGGTGCGGGTGTGCGTATGCCCAAACTGGCGCAGTATGCAGCACAAGCAGGGCTGAGCGGGATAGAGTTTATGGCGACCGTGCCCGGTGATGTTGGTGGTGGTGTGGCCATGAATGCCGGGGCTTTTGGTCAGCAGTGGTCGGATACCCTATCATGGGTGGAGGTGGTTGAACGTGATGGTCAGTGCCGTCGTTATCCGGCTGCCGCTTTGTCGATGCGCTATCGGCGCACTCTCCTGCCAACGGGAAGCATTGTGGTACGGGCGGCGGTGAACTTGCAGCAGGATGATCGCGAAGCTATACGTCAGCGTATGCGGCAGATGCGTCAGCAACGCAGTAACAGTCAACCACTGGAGCAGCCAAATTGCGGTTCAGTGTTCAAAAATCCGGTCGGAGATCATGCGGCGCGGCTCATTGAAGCCGCGGGTCTGAAAGGGTATGGCATTGGCGGCGCACAAATTTCCGATGTACATGCCAATTTCATTGTTAACCGGGGCGATGCGACTGCCCATGATGTGCTTGCCCTGATTCGTCTGGTACAGGCGACGGTGAAAGAAAAATTTGCCATCGAACTGGAGCCGGAAGTACGCATACCGGCGGTGCCGTCATGAGTAGTCGTCGTGTAGCTGTGCTTATGGGCGGCATGTCGGCTGAACGCGAGGTGTCACTGCGTTCGGGGCAGGCGGTGTGCGCTGCCTTGCAACGTTGTGGGCATCAGGTAACAGCCGTGGATGTACGTTCTTTGGCGGATGTGTATCATGTGCGGGCGGATGTGGTGTTTATTGCGCTACATGGCACGTATGGCGAAGATGGCTGTGTGCAGGGTGTTCTGGAGATGCGGCAACTGCCTTATACAGGATGTGGTGTGCTGGCTTCTGCTTTGTGTATGGATAAACGCATGTGCAAACGGCTGTTACAGCAGCAGGGGATCAGTGTACCAACAGAGATCCCACTAACGGCAGCGGGACCGGTGCGCTATCCGGTACTGCTTAAGCCCGTGCAGGAAGGCTCCAGTGTTGGTTTGCACTGGTTACATCAAGCCAGTGACTGGCAGGCGTTGGAACTGGAACCGTCAAGGTTTGACGACTGGCTGGCTGAAATGCCGGTGCGTGGCGTGGAAATTGCCGTTTCGGTACTCAATGGCGAAGCTTTGCCGCCGGTAGAAATTGTTGCCCACTCGGGATGTTATGACTATCATGCCAAATACACGGCAGGAGCTACGGATTATTACACGCCAGCACGATTGCCAGCCGAGACGCTGCGCTATTGTATGCAGCAGGCAGAAAAAGCGGTGCACGCTACGGCCTGCCGTGGCGCGCCGCGGGTGGATATGATTGTCAGCAATGGTGGCGAGGCAGTGGTGTTGGAAATCAATACCCTGCCGGGAATGACGACCACCAGTTTATTGCCCAAGGCGGCGGCCGCTGCAGGATTGGATTTTGATGCGCTTTGCCAGCAATTACTGGATAGCGCCGCCCTGGATCATGATACGGCAGGAAGGGCAGAGGTGATGCATGGCACGGACTAATCGTCGCCGATTGACCGAAACCGTGATGCTGGCGCGAAAAAAGCGGCTGCAATGGGCGAGCATGCGGCTGACAGTGGCATTGCTAATGGTGATGGTGATGGTGACGGCAAAGTGGTTGATTGGTCAGCGTTTTGAGCAGGTGCAATGGCGTGTAGAAGCGCCGGCGCTGTTGAAAAAACATATTGAAGAGAGCATGCAGAATATGCAGGCCAGCGGTTTGTGGGGCGCACGTCCGGCTGCTGTACGTGATTATCTGCGGCAACAAGTGCGCGATATCGATCAACTGGAAGTATCGCGGACGCTGCCTGGTTCGCTGCGCATCGTGGCTACTGCCCGGCAGTTCACCGCCTTGTGGGAATCACCGGAAGGCCTGGTGATGCTGGTCGATGCTGAAGGCAGGCCTTTTCGTTCGCTGGAACGTGGTGAACAGGTCGATTTGCCGTTTTTGCGCGTCGATCGCGCACATCTGAAAGCAGCAGTAGCGCTGATCAAGGGTATGCAAGCAACGCAAGCGCCCTGGCTGGCAGCATTAAGCGAGGTCTTTGCGGATCTGGATGGCTGGCGTTTGAATCTTTCTGCTGGCCAGCAATGGTTGATACCTTTTGGTGAGGAAAGTTTGCAATATGTTAAAAATATCACTGAATTGTTGCAGCAGGAAGGCTGGAATCGTGGCATTTGGCGTATTGATGCGCGGCAGGCCAGGCGTTGGTTTATTCGTCCCGCAGCATCTCAGGGGGTCACCTAATGGCAAAGCATGATGTAATGGTCGGTGTTGATATTGGTACCAGCAAGATTGCCTGCGTAGTTGCTGAAGTCGGGACAGATGGCAAGCTGGATGTGATTGGCATTGGCAAACATCCCTCCAAAGGCTTGCGCAAGGGCGTGGTCGTCAATATCGAAAGCACGGTGGAATCCATTCGTCTGGCGGTAGAAGAGGCGGAACTGATGGCGGGCGTGGACATCCGTTCGGTCTTTGTTGGTATCGCTGGCAGCCATATTCGTGGTTATAACTCTACCGGTGTGGTGGCCACCAAAAACGGCGAAGTGACGCTGGATGATGTGACTCGAGCTATTGATGCAGCCAGCGCCATGGCGATTCCTGCTGATCAGAAGATTTTGCATATTTTGCCGCAGGAATACATTATCGACGATCAGGATGGTATCCGTGAGCCGGTGGGGATGAGCGGTATTCGTCTGGAGGCGCGGATTCATATGATCACCGGCGCCGTATCATCGGCACAGAACCTGATCAAGTGCTGCAACCGTTGCGACCTGGATGTTGCCGACATGGTACTTGAGCAGGTTGCCTCCAGCGAGGCTGTGCTTAGTCAGGATGAGAAGGATATCGGCGTAGTGCTGGTTGATATTGGTGGCGGCACCACTGATCTGGCAATTTTTATTGACGGCGCGATTCGTCATACAGCGGTGATTCCTATTGGCGGTGACCACCTGACCAATGATTTGGTCGTTGGCCTGCGCACCTCAGCGCGTGAGGCTGACCAGTTGAAAATCAAACATGGCGCCTGTATGGTGGAGATGACTGATCCGGAGGATGTGATTGATGTGCCCAGTGTTGGCGGTCGTCCACCCCGGCCCATGCCGCGTCAGATTATGGCCCAGATTCTGGAACCACGTGTACAGGAACTTCTGGAACTGGTGAAGGTAGAGATTCAACGCTCCGGCTATCAGGAATTGATCGCTGCCGGACTGGTGTTAACAGGTGGCAGTTCGTTGCTGGAAGGCATGGTGGAACTGGCTGAAGAGACATTTGATGGCTTGCCTGTGCGTATGGGTAGGCCACAGGGCGTTGGTGGACTGGTGGATGTGGTGTCCAGTCCGATGTACGCCACCGGCGTGGGGTTGTTGATGTATGGCAATCGCTATCGTCAACGCAATGCGAATACTACGCCAACATCACCACGCCACAGCGGCGGACGAAGCAGTACTTCCCCCGGTTTGTGGCAGCGCATGCGGCGATGGTTTGGCGATGCCAGTTAATATAGCAATAATCATGGTTGTTATAAGGCAATAAATTTTTCATAACGGCAGAGACAGGGGAAGAAGTGATGTCCATTTATTACGAACTTGATGAAACCAGCGGCCAGATGGCCAGGCTTAAGGTGATCGGTGTTGGCGGCGGCGGTGGTAACGCGCTGAATAATATGATTGACCATCAGTTAACGGGTGTTGATTTTATTGTGGCCAATACTGATGCCCAGGCGATCGAGCGCAGCCGGGCAGAGACACGGTTGCAATTGGGATCTGAACACACGCGCGGGCTTGGTGCTGGCGCTAATCCACAGATTGGCAGAGAAGCAGCCGAGGCAGAGCGCGATCATATTCGCGAATTGTTACAGGAAACCGATATGGTGTTTATCACCGCCGGTATGGGCGGCGGTACAGGTACAGGTGCGGCTCCGGTGATTGCCGAAATTGCTCGGGAAATGGGCATCTTGACGGTCGCTGTTGTTACCAAACCGTTTGCCTTTGAAGGGCGCAAGCGTTTACGGCAGGCGGAAGAAGGTATTGCCGAATTACGTCAGCATGTGGATACGCTGATTACTATTCCCAATCAGAAACTGATTGGTGCGGTGGGCAAAAACACACCGTTGATGGAAGCTTTTCGCAAGGCGGATGAAGTTTTGCTGCAGGCCGTGCGCGGCATTTCTGATTTGATTGCCAATGCTGGTTATATCAATGTGGATTTTGCCGATGTGCGTTCGGTGATGAGTGAGAATCGTGGTATTGCGATGATGGGAGCCGGTGTGGCTAGCGGCGAAAACCGTGCCTGTGCGGCTGTTGAAATGGCTATTTCCTCACCATTGCTGGAGGATATGGATATTCACGGCGCACAGGGAATTCTCATCAATGTTACTGGCCCGTCAGATATGGGATTGCATGAGGTTACCGAGGCGGTTTCCATCATTGAAGGCATGGTCGATGAAGATGCCAACATTATCTTCGGTTGTGTTAACGATGATACATTGGGCGATGAATTGCAAGTGACAGTGGTTGCCACCGGCCTGTGCGAATCATCACAAAAAGTGCAGCAGGAAAGCAAGCGCATTCCCATGCCGACAGCGGCAGCCACGCGTCCGGTTACACCACCGGCAGGGGCTGGCGTCCCCATGGGGTCGCGCTTTAACTACCAGGGTACTCAACCTCCCGTTACTTCGGCACCACGTCCCAGTCATTCCAGTCACAAGGCTTCCAATGCCGTGTCTGCCTATGATGAGGAACAATTGTCGATTCCCACATGGATTCGCAAACAGGCGGACTGATTACTATCAGCATGCGTTAGTCCGTGTCGCTGTCGTTTGTTGAAAAACTGGAGCGTGGCCTGGCCTATGGCGAAGCTTGTTTTGAGACGTTTCGAGTGATCAAAGGCAAGGTTTTTGCCTTGCCTTACCATGGACAACGGTTGAGTCGGGCCGCAGCAAGCTTCGGTTGGTATGTTGATGGCCATGCGTATTGTCAACAGGCCGTTGAGCAGGCGCGCCTGCATACGGCTGATGATGTGCTGTTGCGTCTGACGCTGACTGCCGGTGTCCAGCCATGGGGGTTGTTGCCGGCAGATGCACCGGCTATTCAGGCCTATGTGCAGATTCTGCCGACACCGGCGAGGCTACCGCTACGACTGATGAGTCTTGATGCTGGCGCCTTTCCCCTGCGTCCAAAAACAGCGAAATACACTGCTGATTATGCTGATTTTTTACGTCTCTTTCAGCTTTATCACGCACGTCTGGGCAGTGAATATATGCCGCTATGGACACTTGGCGACAGGGTGATCAGCACCATGACGGCCAACGTCCTGCTATGTATGGATGGTCAGTGGTTAACACCGAATGATGCATGCTGTCTTCCCGGTACCATACGTCAGCATTTGCTGGATGCCGGTGTCCTTCGTACCGCCACTTGTTCGTCAGCCATGCTGAAACATTGCCAGGCTATTGCCTGTTGTAACAGTAGTTTGTTTGTGCAGCCTGTGAACTGGCTTGACGGTCGTACTTTCGATGAAGCAACAAACCACGCGCTTGTATCACCTTTGCTGGATGCTCTGCGTGGGCATGATGGTGTGCCTTGTTAAAAAAAGTTGTGATTGTTCCTATTGTACTGCTTTGTGTGTTGTTAGCCGTAGCAACCTGGCGATATGAGGAGGATATTTGCACGTCGCGCCATGTTGCAGAAGTTCACATTGTTATTACACAAGGCGCCGGCTTGCAAACAGTGGCCAGACAACTTGAGCAACAAGGGGTGATTGCTTCTGCGCTAATGTTTCGTCTCTATGTTCAGTGGCAGCAACAACAAGGTAGTATCAAGGCCGGGCAATACGTGTTTGTTGGAGATATGAGTGCCAAGGATGTATTGGCTCGTTTGCTTAGAGGCGATGTTGAGCAGCACAGTGTTACGATCGCTGAAGGCCTGCGCAGTGAGCAGGTGTTGATGCAGCTGGCCAGGCAAACCCACACGCCGTTAAGAGTTTGGCAAAGCGCGATGCAGGCTATGGCTGGTGATGCACAAGAGGGCATCTTGTTGCCGGAAACTTACCAGTATAATTTGCCCGTTAAGCCGCTGAAAATACTGCACCGTATGCGGGATGCACAACAAGCTGTGATTGATGAACTGACCAGTACAGGTACGCTTAGCGCGCATGATATCCGCGTTATTGCCTCCATTATCGAGAAAGAAACCGCCATAGAAGAAGAAAAAACATTGATTTCTTCGGTGATCCACAACCGCTTGCAGCGGCATATGCCGTTGCAAATGGATCCCACCGTGATTTATGGCCGTCAGCGGCTTCATCCGGAAAAAACAGGCCGTTTGCATCGGCAGGACCTGCGTGAGGATTCTCCATGGAATACTTACACACGAACCGGCTTGCCCGCTACTCCGATTTGCAATCCGAGCCGCAGCAGTCTGCAAGCTGCCGCCAACCCGGCAGATACCGATTTTCTCTATTTCGTAGCCAACGGCAAAGGCGGTCACAATTTTGCTCATACCCTCAAAGCCCATCAAAAAAACGTTCGTCAATGGCTGCATCAGTGAGAACATAAAAGCCAGTGAAGTCGGCCTGTTGCTTTGTGTTTGCCGTAACTGAATTCAGGATTTAATGCTGAAGTTAGTCGATATCCGGTATATCGTTCAGAACAATATGGCCATTTTTGGTATGAATTAAAATTTCGCGCTCCAGTAAATCAAGCCCCCTGAGTAAAACTTTGGATTCCGCACGAAGCCGGGGCAATAATTCTTCCGCTTCTGCGCGACGCTCCTGTTGCCAGGTTTTTTTGGAGCCAAACAATTTATTCAGCATCGAACGATTATCTTCATTATACAGAAGCTGAAAAATCTCCTGATAGGTTGCGTGTAAAGCGTGATGAGGTTTTTCCAGTGCAGCATAAGATTGCATTTTCCGTAATTTGTACCCTTCGCCATAATACCATTGACCAAATATGCAGTCGGTCGGTAATACGGGTACCTGATTCTTGTCCAGTGGCAATCCTTTCACCAGTCCTTCGGCTCTGGCAACCCAGCGCAAATGCGCCAGTCGTGCTTTTTCAATGTGCTCACGAACTTCATCCGGATTCAATTAATACCCCCCTGACATTGCCTGATCAACAGGCAAAATTGTATGTTGCTTTTGTTTGCAGGACAGTCATCTTCCACTTCAGAAGAATGGCTGCTACACAGAACTGCCGAATACTGTGTTTCCATATGAAAGCAGCATTGATTTAAGTCACGACAAGACAAACGCATGTCGAAAAGATACACGTTGCATGGCAGCTTGACAGTCCGAATCGGGGCGACATAGTTCGCCGTCCTTCGCGAGGGACCCGGGTCAAATCGGGTTTTGGGCGAGGGTCTCGCAAGAGGGTGTTGACAAACAGATTGGCGGCCATAAAGTTCGCCGCCCGCCGGACGGGAGTCAGGCGG
>WFOJ01000014.1 GCA_015488125.1 Mariprofundaceae bacterium | reverse complement strand
CCCATGATTGCCGGCGATGCTGCCAGTCACGATGTTGCCGGGCAGCTTTACCTTTCTCTGCTCAGATATGACGAAAACCTCAAACTGGAAGGCCAGCTTGCCCGTGACTGGACAGTCAGTGATGATCAGCTTTCCATTACTTTCCACCTGCGCCCGGATGTCCGCTGGAGTGATGGTCAGCCGGTGACCAGCCATGATTGTGATTTTACCCTGAAACTGATCCAGGATCCGTACACCCAAAGCGCCTACAAAGCGGATTATATGCTGGTGGCGAGCAGCGAAACGCCTGACCCTTATACCTTTATTGTGCATTACCGTGAACCGTTTTCTCCTGCCCTGTCCAGCTGGAGCGGCCTGGCGATTTTACCGGCGCATGTGTTTGCCGGGGAAGATATTATGAATACACCGCTTTCCCGTTCACCAACAGTGACCGACGGCCCTTACAAGCTGAAGCAATGGCAATCGCAACAGCATATTCTGCTGACGGCCAATCCGGATTATTTCGATGGCACAGTCTGGCTGAGCGAGCGGTTGATCCGCATTATTCCCGATACCGCCACCCAGTTTCTGGAGCTTTCTGCCGGACGACTGGACACCATGGGGTTGACGCCGATGCAATACACCCGCCTGTTTCCCAAAAACAAATCCCTGAACAAACATTACAAGCGGTATCGCTACCTTGATTTTGGTTACACCTACTTAGGTTTTAATCTGCAACGACCGCTGTTTGCCGATCCACGGCTAAGACGCGCCCTGGCCTTTGCCATTGATCGCCAGGAAATTATCGACGGCGTACTGATGGGGCAAGGGGAAGCCATTGCCTCGCCCTACAAACCCGGCACCTACTGGCAAAACAACAAGCTTCATCCCCGTCCCTTTGATCCGAAAAAGGCCGCCGCCTTACTCGATGAGGCAGGCTGGCAAGATCATGATGGCGATGGCTGGCGCGACCGTGACGGTCAGAAGCTTTCCTTCACCCTGCTGACCAATAATGGCAACAAGCAGCGGGCGGATACCGCGACCATCATCAAGGAACGCCTGAAAAACATTGGTGTGGATGTGAATATTCGCCTGGTGGAATGGTCGGCGTTTATCGAGAATTTCATCAACAAACGCCAATTTGATGCGGTGATTCTCGGTTGGTCGCTCAGCCCGGAACCGGATCAGTACACCATCTGGCATTCCTCGCAGACAGGGCCGCGTGAGTTTAACTTCCTGAGCTACCATAACGAAGCGGTGGATGCGGCACTGGAAGCGGCGCGCCGCACCTTTGATGAGTCAAAACGCAAGGCGTATTACGATGAAGTGCAACAACACCTGTTTGATGATGTGCCGATGATTTATCTCTATGCGCCTTATGCCTTGCCGGTTGTGCACCGGCGCATTCACGGTATTCACCAGGGGCCGGCGGGCATTGGTTATGACAGCGAGCACTGGTACGTCCCGGCCTCACAACAGATTTATCGTCAACATGCCATGCGGCCATGAATCACCAGCGCTCGTTACAGGATGCCATTGACCAGTTCACTGATCAGCAAGCGGATGCATACGACACCTTCGAGTTGCTGATCGAATACCTGTGCTATTTTTCTGATTTGGCAAAAGATGCCGAAGATGTTGTTGAAATGGATGTGCCAGACTGGGAAAAGTCGCTGGAAAGCCTGATGGAACAGTTACTGGATGGAGACACCAGCCCCTCACCAGATGTCGAATTTCTGCAACCACGGCAACTGGATGCTGAACACCTGCGCGATTTCCTGGCCTGGTTTTTGCTGCGTGAGACGGATATTGACAGCCTGCAAATTCAGCAACACGGCGAACTGCTGCGGCAATGGCTGCTGTTCATGAAGCAGCAGGGGATGCTGGAATCCACCCATGCCTTCGCCCTGCTGGAAGGGCTTGACGAGGCGTTGCCTGAGGCCGTTCGCGCCTGTCAGGCGGCGCATGTGTTGTTTTATATTGTACGTCATGGCCTGGGCAGTGCGCCGCGTCAGCGCGAAAAAATGTTTGAATCCTTCGTCGAAGGCCATGCCCGTATTGTCAGCATT
>WFOJ01000013.1 GCA_015488125.1 Mariprofundaceae bacterium | reverse complement strand
ACGGAACAGGCATGAGCAAGCGGCCACGGCATGTGCATATCGCCGGCATCGGCGGCACAGCCATGGCCGCTGTTGCCTTGCTGGCCAAGGCACAGGGCTGGCACGTCACAGGCTCGGATGAGGCGGTGTATCCGCCCATGTCCGAGGTGCTGGCGACAGCGCATATTACGGTTAGCGATTACGGCGAGGCCAATCTTTCGCCTGCGCCTGACCTGTGCCTGATCGGCAACGCGCTTAGCCGTGGCCATCCTGAAGTGGAAGCGGTGTTGCGCTGGGGGATTCCCTACAGCAGCGGTGCGGCGTTTATCGGCGAACACATCCTGCCGGGGCGGCACGCCATGGTGGTTGCCGGTACGCACGGCAAAACCAGCACCGCCAGTATGCTGGCGCATATCCTGCATACAGCCGGACACGCTCCTGGCTTCATGATCGGGGGTATCCCGGAAAATTTTGGCCAGGGGGCCTGCCTGGGCGCTGCTGCTGCGCCTTTTGTGCTGGAAGGCGATGAATACGACACAGCGCTGTTTGACAAGCGCAGCAAATTTTTACACTACCATGCGCGCACCCTGATTCTCAATAATCTGGAATTTGATCACGCCGATATTTTTCCCGATCTGGAAGCCATCAAGGTGCAGTTTGCCTATTTGCTGCGCACCGTGCCCGATAACGGTTTGATTATCGTCAATGCCGACGATGTTCACCTGAAGGATGTGTTAAGCCGTGGCTGCTGGTCGCCGGTAACGCGCTTCGCGCATGCCGACAGTTCGGTTACCGCCAACTGGCGCTGGCGGGCGGAGCGTGCCGATGGCCGACGCTTTACCCTGTGGCATCAGGGTGCCTTATTCGCTGATATTGAATGGTGCATGCTCGGTGCGCACCAGGCAGGCAATGCCTGCGCTGCTGCCGCTGCTGCCTATCACCATGGTGTTGATGCTGACACCATCTATCAGGCACTGACATCCTTCCGTGGTGTTCGTCGGCGCATGACGCTGATCACAACACTGGCCGGAGTGCGCATTTACGATGATTTTGCCCACCATCCCACTGCCATCCGCAGCGTGGTGGACAGCGCTGCCGCCAATCTGCGAGCCGGCGGGCGTTTGTGGGTGTTGCTTGACCCCTGCTCCAATACCATGCGCAGCCGTCATCATCAGCATGCCCTGCCTGCCTGTTTTGCCGCCGCTGATCGCCTGCTGTGCTTTGCACCCAAAGCACGTGACACAGCAGCCAGCGATTTACTGGATGTTGCGCAGCTCTGTCAGGCCGTTGGCGATAAAGCCGCCCCCGCCGATGCCGAAACGCTGGCGCATCAACTGGGCGATGTTCATCCTGATGATGACATCCTGCTGCTCTCCAATGGCGGCATCAGTCACTGGCTGCACGTGCTGCAACAGCAACTGCTGCGCTGACTGCCTTCAGAGATGCGGTATCGCGCATGCTGAAGGCTGACTAACGACGATACAGTTCCGCCACGCCTTCCGGCTGGCAGATCAGCAGCACGTTGCAACCGGCCGTCTGCGCCTGCTGCACGGCCTGGCGCAGCTGGCCGCCTGCTCCCTGCATGCACAGATCATCGCTCCAGATATGACCGGAAAAGCCGTAGCGCTGGCGCAATACGGTTTGCAGCCAGTAGGGAGAGAACGTGGCAACCGCCGCATCCATGGCCGGGTAGCGGACATGCGCCGTCATCACATGTTGCAGGCCATGGCTGATCGCCAGGCGAAAGGCTTCGGCATCGGCCATGACGGTTGCCTCGTCTTCTGTCACCACGGGTGTCGTCAGGTGGGAATCGGTGCGCGCCAACCCATGACCGGGAAAATGTTTGCCGATCGCTGCAATACCCGCCTCGTGATAACCCTGGATGCAGGCGCAGGCAAGCCTGGCAACATCGTTGGCTGTCTCGCCATAAGCGCGATCGCCGATAATACCATGCGTAACCGGGTGGCGCACATCGAGCACCGGAGCACAGTTATGGGTGAAGCCGAGCGCTTTAAGCTGTTCGCCACAATAACGGGCGTCATCGCCCAGTTGTTGCAGGGTATGTGTGGCCTGTT
>WFOJ01000012.1 GCA_015488125.1 Mariprofundaceae bacterium | reverse complement strand
TGCTGGCGATAAAAACAGCACGGCGGGGAGCCGGATAGCCTTCGATGGTTTTCCCTGTATCATCCGGAGCGAGAAAATCAGCCAGCGACTCGAAACGCATCCAGTTGGTGGAGCGTTGTTCATCGGTGCTGGTGGGAGAAGCATCGACCAGGCGAATATGCCGAAAACCGGTGCGGGCCAGCATGCATTCAAGCATGCCCAGGCTGGGGATAAACCAGACATTGCGCATTTTGGCATAACGTCCGGCAGGCAGCAGACATTGCCTGTCATCACCCTCGATATACAGGGTTTCCAGCACCAGTTCGCCACCAGGACGCAGTAATTCGCGAAGTTGCAGCAGATGATCCACAGGAGATCGGCGGTGGTAGAGAATGCCCATGGAAAATACGGTATCAAAGCAACGGCAGGTGGCAGGCATGGATTCAATGCCAAGTGGCAGATGAAAAACAGGTTGTGATTGCGCATAATGCTTGAAAACGCGAAACTGCATGGCAAATAATACCGTAGGATCAATGCCGATTGCCAGCGCCGCGCCGGCACCGCGCATGCGCCACAAGTGGTAACCGGAGCCACAACCAATATCAAGCACGCAGCGGCCATGCAGCGGTGTAATGTGATTTTGCAAACGTTGCCACTTCCAGTCTGAGCGCCATTCGGTATCAATCTCAATCCCAAATAGCGAGAACGGGCCTTTGCGCCAGGGGTGCAGTTGCTGCAAAGCTGTCATCAGTGTTTCACGTTCGTTGACTGAGAGTTGCCCGGCATGACCGACATGGATAACGGACTGATCCAGATGTATAACATCGGGTTGACAAGCGGGTAAGCCATCAATCACGCCCTGCCAGCGTTGAAAATCACCATGGCGAGGCATGGCTTTCCAGGCACGACCGGCCAGCATCAGCAAACTATCGTTCAGTGCAGATGAAAAACCGTTGCTGGCAAGCGCCTGTTGCAAGTAACGAGCTTCGTTGTCCACCCATGGTGGTGATCTATCAGTTGCGTCCAAGGATACGAATATCCGCCAGCTCAAGGGGCTCGGCGCTCTTGAATGTCAGCTTGACTTCCTTGACGGGGTTCATCTCCGGTGTCAGCGTAACAGTTGCGGGATGATCAATGTCTTCATCCTTGCGTTCCAGTAACTGTTGCCAGCGGCCATGTTCGCGACGCACAAAAAGTCGGATCCAGGCATCGCTGAAATCAGCGTCGCCAACGCTTGCCTTGCCGATCACAATTTTTTCAACCTGATGCGGATACTTGAAAGTTAACCGGCTGTGCCCTGTTTTGAAGGTATGAAGGCGTTTTTTCAAGGCATAATCACGCAGTTCTTCAAAATACACATGTGATCCTCCGCTGAACTCATCCTGACCAGCCGGGCTGCGCGAAAAATCGCTGCGACGCAGGCGGTAGGCATGGTGAGCTGTCAGAGCGACAAGAGCAGGCCTCGGACGCTGTTTCACCTTATGCGTAACAGCTGCAACCGACGCTTCTTTTTTAGCAACCGGCGTTTTTTCACGAGACTTGTTGATCGTCTGCTGCCTGGGCTGCTCATCAGCTGAGGCTTGTACCGTGGCAGGCTCGGGCCTACTGACTGTTTTGGTTTGAGCTATTGCCTGGTGTGCCTGCTTCACTGTTGGCGCTGCCACCTCTGGCGGCTGCTGACTGCCTGTCAGCCACCAACTAATCAGCAGCGTGACTACAACCGCAGCTATCAGCCAGCGTTGCCATGATGCAGGCAAGTGCCGCCAGCGGCGACTGGCCTTCGTGCCTGCAGCTGTCAGCAGGCCGCTGGCAATGGTAGTGGCCGAAGCTTGATCCTTGTGACGGGAAGAGGCAGAAATCATCGTAATATGGGTATCATCTTCGCTCTGGAGAATCTGTTCCAGACGGGCGATGACCTCAGCGCAGTTTTGTGGACGATCTTCCGGCTTTTTGGCCAGCAGTCGCAACAGCAAATGATTCAGGGCATGGGGAATAGCGGGATTAAGTTCCAGTGGCGATGGCGGTTGTTCCCGTATCTGCTTTTCCATAATTTCAAACTCGCCGCCACTACTGTCAAATGGCAGTATGCCTGTCATCATGCGAAATAGCACAATGCCAAAGGCATAAAGATCAGTGCGGGCATCTACCTCTTCATGCATGATTTGTTCAGGTGCCATGTAGCGGTAAGAACCGACGACGGCGCCACTTTGTGTCAGGTCATCCTCATGATTGCCGTGCTGTTTGGCTAATCCGAAGTCCATGATTTTGACCTGACCATCGTCGGCAATCAAAATATTGGCCGGTTTAAGGTCACGATGCACCAGTCCCTTATCGTGGGCTGCCGCCAGACCTTTGAGAATGGCAATGGCAATACGCAATAAATGGTCCATGGTCAACGGGCGCGGTGCGCTGAGGTATTCCTTGAGGTTACGGCCACGCACCATTTCCATGATCAGCGCCAGCTCTCCGTTTTCTTCATGAAGGCTGTACAGGGTAACAATATTGGGATGGTTGATACTGGCATGCAGACGCGCCTCGCGGGCAAACCGGGCTCTAAGTTCGCTATTGCTTAGCAAATGCGGATGCAACACCTTAACCGCCACTTCCCGGTCAAGTAGGCTATCCTCGGCGCGGTAAACCGTCCCCATGCCGCCAGCGCCCAGTTGTTCAAGCAACCGGTAAGGGCCGAGTTGGCGAGGCAAGGCGTCAGCCGTCTTGTTCATATGCCAAGACGTGTCAGACGATTCATGCCCTGCAACCACACAGGCGGCAAAAGCGCTGACTGCGTGCTTTGGATCAGGAGCTTGAAGGTTTCGCCCATACCTGCATGGGGCAGCATCAGTCGCTTGGCATGAGCCAGTTGACGCATGCTATCCACGGACGGCGAAGCAGCTATTTCCTGCAGGCTTTGTTGTACCAGCGGTACACTGGCCAGCCAGCCACCCTGCGTGACAAAAGCCGTAGCATGCAGGCCAAAGCGTTCGCCAATGCTGGCCAATGCTGTAAAATCGATATGCGCCGTCAGGTCGCACTGCCCCGGTTCAGCGCTTAATACGTCCTCAATCACCTGATGCCGGTGATGCCCCATCAACGTCCCCTCCCGACGGTTTGGGCGGTAATACTCGCGTTGGTGATAGCCATAATCAAGCGTCA
>WFOJ01000011.1 GCA_015488125.1 Mariprofundaceae bacterium | reverse complement strand
CGGCCATTGGGAATATAGGCCACATGTGCCTTGCCGACAAAAGGCACCAGGTGATGTTCACAGTGTGAATGCACATCAATATCCGATACCAGAACGATTTCATCATAGCCTTCGACTTCTTCAAAGGTTTTCAGCAAATGCTGTGCCGGATTTTCCCTGTAGCCACAAAAATGTTCCAGCATGGCATCCACCACGCGGCCTGGCGTTTCCTGGAGTCCTTCACGATTTTCATCTTCACCAATAAAACGCAAAAGGCCACGCACGCAGGCCATGGCTGCTTCCCTGTCTTGTTGCATACGATCAATCCTGTTTGCTGGCAATCATGCCCTTGTTCTCCGCCACACTAACGTCGCCAGCGGCTTTGAAAAGCCTGCCAGTGGCATGGATTAAGCGCCCTGTTGTTGGGTACAACAGTATTGTCCATGCAAACTTGAAAGTGGCATATCACTTCAAAACAAGGACGCTCCAACATGCATTGCTCTCGTGCACTGAGCAAGCCAATGTTGTACGAAAACGTCTACTTTCTTCCTCGTTTTTGATCTGCGCAACACCAAACCTGACAAAAAGTGGATGGATGATATCACAGCCAGCCGGCCAGTTGTGCGCGGCAGAGGCTGATGAGGAGTTCAATGTGCGCTGGTCTGTCATTTAGCGCCGGAATGTAACGCAGCTCGCCGCCACCGGCCTGGCTGAAGATATCGCGGTTTTCAACGCCTATTTCTTCAATGGTTTCCAGGCAATCAGCAGCAAAGCCCGGGCAGATGACATCAACGCTGGCCAACCCCTGTTGACCCCAGGCCTGCAAGGTGGCATCGGTATAGGGTTGCACCCATGGTTCGCGGCCAAAGCGGGACTGAAAGCTCAGTTGCCAGGCATCTTCCGGCAGTGCCAGCGATTCGGCCAGCAGGCGGGCTGTTTTGCGGCACAAACAGGGGTACGGGTCGCCATTGTCGAAATAACGCTGCGGAATGCCGTGAAAAGAGATCAGCAGCCGCTCCGCCCGGCCATGCGCCTGCCAATGTTGTTCGACGCTGGCCTTAAGCGCGGCGATATAGGCCGGGTGATCGTGATAGCCATCAAGCGTGCGGATCGCTGGCATGCGGCGCCAGCGTTTGAGTTCATCAAAGACGGCATCAAAGGTGGAAGCTGTTGTCGCCGCTGCGTATTGTGGATACAAAGGTAACACCAGCACGCGGCCACAGCCTCGCTCGCGCAGCGCATTCAGGCCATGGGCAACAGAAGGATTGCCATAGCGCATGGCTAGCGCCACATGCACAGGCGTCGGGCTATCGGCAAAGGCCTGTTGCAGGGCAGCTTGCTGCCGCTGGCTGTAAAGCAACAGTGGCGAGCCTTCCTTCGTCCACACGCTTTGATAAGCCCTGGCAGAGCGCGCCGGGCGGGTATTCAGAATAATGCCGTTCAGAATCAGCCACCAACTCAGGCGGTTCATTTCCACCACACGCGGATCAGAAAGAAATTCCTTCAGATAACGGCGCAGCGACGGCGTATCCGGGGCATCCGGCGTACCGAGGTTGCATAGCAGAATACCGACGGCGGGCTGCTGCATGGGCTGGTGGTGTTCGATATGATCGGCTGTGTTCATGGGTCGGAGTCGTCCTTCATCAGGAGGGAATATCAGCTATCCCCACGCCTGCCCAATGCTCATGTTGCAAAAAGCTGCGCAGCCTGCGCACGCCCTCACGGAGTCTGCTCAGGCTGGTAGCGTAGGAAAAGCGCACATGTTCATTCGCTCTGAACTGCCCGAAATCATTGCCTGGGGTGATAGCTACGCCTGCCTCTTCGAGCATGCGCCAGCAAAATGATTCGGCATCATCCGTCAGTGCTGCAACACTGGCATAAATATAAAACGCACCCTGCGGTTCAATGGCCACCTGAAAACCCAGCGAGGGCAAGGTATCAAGTAAATATCGGCGACGCTCATCATAGGCCTGACGCATGGTCTCGCTTGCTTCGCCGGATGCCAGGGCAGCAAGCGCCGCATGCTGCGAAATCGTTGGCGCGGCGATAAAAATATTTTGCATCACCCGACGGCATGGTTCAATCAGGGTGTCGGGCACAATCGTCCAGCCAACGCGCCAGCCGGTCATGGCCCAGCGTTTGGAAAAGCTGTTGACGATAATGGCATCATGCTCCAGCGCCGAGGCAGGCGAGCAGCCATAGGTCAGGCCATGATAAATTTCATCGCAAATCAGGTAGCCACCATGATCGCGGCAATGGGCGGCCAAATGCGCCAGCATGCCGGGGTCAATCAGCGTTCCTGTGGGATTGGAAGGGTTAATGACCACCGCCAGGCGAGTATGATGCTGCCAGTGCTGTTGCAGCAGCGCCGCTGAGAGATGGTAGTTCGTCTCCGGGCCAACGGCGATATTGACAGCCTCGCCGCCGGCCAGACGCACAAAATTGCGCTGGCAGGGGTAACCCGGATCAGGCAGCAGCACGCGATCGCCCTGCTCCAGCAACACAGCATACAACATGGCAAAAGCGCCGGAAGACCCCGGCGTGATGAGAATCCGCCTGGCATCCACGCTGATGCCATATTCCTGCTGATACCAGTCTGCCAACGCCTGCTGCAAACGCGGCTCCCCTGTTGAGGCGGTATAATACTGGTCGCCGCGATCCAGACTGGCATGTGCGGCGGCCAACACGGCAGCCGGTGTCGGAAAATCCGGTTCACCGATTTCCATATGGATAATGTCACGCCCGGCGGCTTCCAGCGCTCTGGCACGCTCCAGCAATTGCATCACCCGGAAGGGTTCAATCTGGTCAATGCGTTTCATACGTCCGGCGAGAAACTGCCGCTGGTATTGTCAAACAGGCGCAATTGCATGGTTTCGACCTCAATGATCTGAGACAGCCATGGCAATAACAGCCAACTGCCCGGCAGTAACAGGCTACGCATGTTGCAACATCGGAGCCAGATAGCGGCCGGTCCAGGATTGTTCGCAGGCGGCCACCGTCTCCGGCGTGCCACTGACGACAACTTCGCCGCCCCGATCGCCCCCTTCCGGGCCCATGTCGATGATCCAGTCGGCGGTTTTGATCACATCCAGGTTATGTTCGATGACGATCATGGTATTGCCGCGATCAACCAGTGCATGCAATACCTCCAACAGTCGGGCCACATCATCAAAATGCAACCCCGTGGTTGGTTCATCGAGGATATACAGCGTATCGCCGGTGGCGCGCCGGGCCAGCTCACGAGCCAGCTTGATGCGCTGCGCCTCGCCACCGGAAAGCGTGGTCGCCGACTGCCCCAGACGGATATAGCCAAGGCCAACCTGTTGCAACGTTTCCAGCTTGCGTTTCAGCGCCGGAACAGCCTGAAAAAAGGCACTGGCATCTTCGACGGTCATGTCCAGCACATCGGCAATGGTTTTGCCCTTGTAACGAATATCCAGCGTCTCGCGATTGTAGCGCGCGCCCTGGCAGGTTTCGCAATGCACATACACATCCGGCAAAAAATGCATTTCCACCTTGATGATGCCATCGCCCTGACAGGCCTCACAGCGACCACCGCGCACGTTAAAAGAAAAACGTCCCGGCTTGTAGCCCCGCGCCCGCGCTTCAGGTACGGCAGCAAACAGCTCGCGGATCGGTGTGAACACACCGGTATAGGTTGCCGGATTGGAACGCGGCGTGCGTCCGATCGGGCTTTGGTCAATATCAATCACCTTGTTGATGTGCTGGCTGCCATGCAATGAACGATGCTGGCCGATACGTCCGGTTTTCAGCCCCTTGTCGGCCGCAAATACGCGAAACAGGGTATCCAGTATCAACGTCGATTTGCCAGAGCCTGATACCCCGGTCACGCAGCTAAAGCGGCCCACGGGAAACAAGGCATCAACATGTTTCAGATTATGCGCCGCAGCGCCGCGAACACCGAGCATGGGGTGTTTTTTATTCACCGGTCGTCGCTTGCCAATGGCAATACGGCGACGGCCACTGAGATAATCCGCCGTCAGCGTATTTGCCTGCATAATCTGCTCAAGCGGCCCGGCAGCGACCACTTCGCCGCCGTGTTCACCGGCACGGGGGCCCATATCAATGATCCAGTCAGCCTGGCGAATCGCATCTTCATCATGCTCGACGACCAGCACCGAGTTGCCCAGATCGCGCAGACGGCGAAGCGTGGCCAGCAGACGATCATTATCACGCTGATGCAGGCCAATGGATGGCTCATCCAGGATGTACAGCACGCCCACCAGCGCCGAACCGATTTGCGTCGCCAGCCGGATGCGCTGCGCTTCACCGCCGGAGAGTGTGCCGGCCGTGCGCCCCAGGTTCAGGTAATCCAGCCCCACCTCCATCATAAAACCCAGACGCGAACGGATTTCTGCCAGTACACGTTCAGCAATATCCTGCTGTTGCCTGGTTAATTGCAGCGTTTCAAACCAGCGCAGGGCATCGCGCAGTGGCATGGCGTTGATCTCCGGCAGGGAACAACCGCCGATGCGAACATGCCGGGCCACCAGTCCCAGTCGTTGCCCGTCGCATAGCGGGCACGGCACTTCACGAATGAAGCGGCCCAGCGTCTCACGCACTTCCTCGGATACCGATTCGTGGAAGCGACGTTCAAGATTGGGGATCACACCTTCAAACGGACGTTCAACGAGGCGGGACTGGCGACCCGTGTCAAAGCGAAAGCGAACCTTGTTGCGGCCTGTGCCATGCAGCAAAGCGCGTCGGGCGGCTTTGGGAAGTTCGCCAAACGGCGTATGCATATCCACACCAAGATGTTCGGCGACTGCCTCCAGCGTCTGGCGAAACATCGGCGCATCACTCGCCCCCCACGGCGCAATCGCACCTTCCGCCAGCGATAACCGCGCATCCGGCACCACCAGCGCTTCATCGAACTGCATGCGCGTGCCCAGACCATCGCATTCCGGGCAGGCGCCCAGCGGCGAATTGAATGAAAACAGGCGAGGTTCGATCTCCGGGTAGGAAATACCACAATCGGCGCAGGCAAAATGCTCGGAATACAGGGTTTCCTGCGTTTCTTCACCCTGACCTGTCAGCGCCAGTAACATGCCCTGACCGAAACGCAAGGCCGTCTCCACCGAATCAGCCAACCGCGTGCGAATGCCATCGCGGATAACCAGCCGATCCACAACCAGTTCAACATCGTGACGGTAGCGCTTGTCCAGTTCAGGAATGCCATCATCCAGCAAATGAATATCACCATCCACGCGCAAGCGCACAAAACCATCTTTGGCAGCCTGCTCCATCTCCTGGCGGAACGTGCCCTTGCGTCGGCGAGCCAGCGGCGCTAACAATTGCAAACGGGTGTTGGCCGGCAAGTTCAGCAGTTGTTCAATGATCTGGCTGGCACTCTGGGCGGTGATCGGCTGACCACAGCCATGGCAATAAGGCTGACCGATGCGGGCAAACAACAAACGCAGATAGTCATGCACTTCGGTGATGGTGCCAACGGTCGAGCGCGGATTGCGGCTGGTGGTTTTTTGCTCAATGGAAATCGCCGGTGACAAGCCCTCGATGCTATCCACATCCGGGCGTTCCATCATGCCAAGAAACTGCCGCGCATAGGCAGATAGCGATTCCACATAACGTCGCTGCCCCTCGGCATACAGCGTATCAAACGCCAGCGACGACTTGCCCGAACCAGATACGCCGGTGATGACCACCAGCTGGTTGCGCGGAATCGTCACATCAATATTTTTCAGATTATGCACGCGGGCACCGCGCACCTGGATCACCGCCTGTTCATCGTTTTTCATCAGCGCTTACAGCAGGGCGACTTCATAGTGTTCAGGGGCAAAATTATCGTCGCTTTTCAGCATGATTTCCTTATCGAGGAACTCTTCCAGCCGTGTGATCCATTCGCTTTGTTCGCCCAGCATCAGATCAATCAGCGCAGGATGCGCAATAACCAGCAGTTTTTCGCAAGGGTAGGCGCGACCTTCGGCAACAATCGCCCGGAATAACTGATAGCAAATGGTCAGGCTGCTGCGGGTATGCCCCGTGCCATCGCAACGGGGGCAGGTCTCCAGCAACATGCGGCCCAGTGAATCCCGCGTGCGTTTGCGGGCCATTTCCACCAGACCAAGGGAAGAAAGCGGCGCCACATGGGTTTTGCTTTTGTCCCGCTTGATCGCTTCGCGCAACACTTCCATCAGGCGCTTGCGGTTTTCCTCTTCCTGCATGTCGATGAAATCGACCACGATAATGCCACCAAGATTCCGCAGGCGTAACTGATGAACGATTTCATGCACCGCCTCAAGGTTGGTTTTGAAGCTGGTTTCCTCCATATTGCGCGAGCCGACAAAAGAGCCGGAATTGACATCAATGGCAATCAGCGCCTCGGTCTGGTCGATGACGATATAGCCGCCGGAGCGCAGGGCAACCCGGCGTTGCAGCGCCCGCTCGATTTCGTTTTCGACGCCATACACATCAAACAAAGGCCGTTCGCCAGGATAATAATACAGGCGTTTAGCGACCTCTGGCATAAAGCGGCGGGCAAACTTTTTCATCGTTTGATAGGCTTCACGGGAATCCACATGGATTTTTTTGACGTCATCATCCACATAATCGCGCATCACCCGCAGATACAGCTTGAGATCCATGTGCAGCATGGAGCCGGCGGCAGCATCCTTGCTTCGCTTCTCAATATCTTTCCACAACAGCGTCAGAAACTTCAGGTCATCCTGCAATTCTTCTTCGCTATGCCCTTCAGCCACTGTGCGGATGATCAGGCCAGCGTTTTCAGGCCGCAGCCGCCGACCAATATCCAGCAGGCGCTCGCGCTCTTCCTGCCCCTCCAGTCGCCGGGCAATGCCGACATGTTGCACACCCGGCAGCAATACCAGATAACGCCCGGCAAGGCTGAGCAGCGATGTCAGCCGTGGCCCTTTGGAGGCAATCGGCCCTTTGGATACCTGCACCAGTATTTCCTGGCCTTCGCGCAATAAGGAATCAATGGGAGCAATATGACGCTGGTGCCGCTGCTCGCTTTCGTTGCTGGTTTCTTCTTCATTGTCGCTGCTTTCGTCATCCAGCTCCAGTGAACTGCCGCTGCGCACCACATCGCCAGCGTAGAGAAAGCCCGCCTTGGGCAGACCAATATCAACAAAAGCAGCCTGAATCCCGGGCAACACGCGCTGCACCCGGCCTTTGTAGATATTCCCCTTCAAACCACGCTCGCGCTCGATATAGACTTCCTCAGCCAGGCCGTTTTCGATGCGGGCAATGCGCGTTTCAAAAGGGGCGACATTGACCAGAAGTTCAGTGCTCATCAGGACTTCTCCCTGCCTGTGGTAATCGCTGTCAACAGTTCCCTGCTGACTCTGACAGGCAAGCCGATCACATTATCCAGCGGCCCGTTGATGGCGGCAATAAAGCTGGCCGCGCCTTCCTGAATGGCATAGCCACCCGCCTTGTCCAGCACCTCATGATGTTGCAGGTAGTTGTCAATTTCTTCTGCTTCAAGCGCATAAAAGCTGACATCTGTGCACACCGTGCGCGCTGCCATGCGATCGCCCAGACGCACGCAGACAGCGGTTAACACCTGATGCGTTTGCCCGGAAAGTGCCTGCAACATGGCCCTTGCTTGCTTCATATCCGCCGGCTTGCCCAGCGCCTGCCCATGCAGGCAGACCATGGTATCGGCTGCCAGTACAGGGCGATCCTGCACGCTAGCGGCCTGGCATTTAAGGCAAGCCAGTCGGGCCACCATGGCCTCTACCGACTCATCAGGCAATGGCCTTTCATCCACATCGACAGCTTGAATATCAATTTCATACCCTGCCGCCCGCAGCAGCTGGCTGCGACGCGGCGAGGAAGAGGCAAGCAGCAGTTTCAATCGTCTGTTATTCGCGCAACAACTCGGTGATACCGGTTTTCGCCCGGGTTTTCTCATCCACCTGCTTGACGATGACTGCGCAATACAGGTTGGGACCACCGGATTTGCCCGGCATGGAGCCGGACACAACAACCGAATACGGCGGCACCTCGCCATAATGAACATCGCCCGTTTCACGGTTAATAATGCGCGTGGACTGGCCAAGATAAACGCCCATGGAAAGCACGGAGCCTTCGCGCACAATCACGCCTTCTGCCACTTCGGCACGCGCCCCGATAAAGCAGTTATCTTCAATAATCACCGGTGAAGCCTGAATCGGCTCCAGCACGCCGCCAATGCCGGCGCCACCGGAAATATGGCAGTTTTTACCGATCTGGGCGCACGAACCCACGGTTGCCCAGGTATCCACCATGGTGCCTTCATCGACATAAGCGCCGATGTTCACATACGACGGCATCAGCACAGTTTTCGGCGCGATAAAAGCGCCCCGGCGCACCGTTGCCGGTGGCACGACGCGGATCCCCGCCTTGCGAAACTCTGCTTCGCCCCAATGACCAAACTTCAGCGGCACTTTATCGTAATAATTGGCATCGCCGCCATGAATCAGGGTGTTGTCATGCAGTTTGAAATACAGCAATACAGCTTTTTTCAGCCATTCGTTGGTATGCCACTGACCATCGTTGCCCCGTTCGGCAACGCGCACGCCACCATCATCCAGCAGCTGGATCGCTTGCTCGATCCCCTCGCGCCACTCACTCTGCACGGTGTGCATATCCCATTCGCTGCGGCTTTCCCAAGCCTGCTCAATCATACCCTGTAAATGATTCATAAACACTCCACATCAGGCGCTGACCCGACAGCCGCCTCTTCGCATCAATCGGCAGCAGGCTATGAAAGTCCCCGTCGATAGCAATTGCCCATCATCACACAGGCAATGAATGTTGCCAGCCGTTGATTCAACAATCTGAAGTCAAACGCCATCAACTAACCGGAAACACTGAAAAATCACTGGCCTTGGCGGTCAGCAGGACGCGGCTTCCTGCTTCAATGCCGTGCTGAAGCCGCCAGGATTCATCCACAAGCAGTGAAAAGCGGCGTTTCTCCATTCGCACCTCCAGCCGCGCCATTAAACCATCGCTTTCGACGTGGCAGACTTCAGCTTCTGCCTGAAAGCGACCGCTCAGCCGCTGCCCCATCAGCATGTGATCCGGTTCGCCGCCACCGCTCACCTTTCCCGCTTCAAGCAGCCAGACGCTGTCGGCCAGGCGGTAAGCCTCGCTTTTATTGTGCGTGACCATCAGCACCGTGAAGCCATCCTGTTGTTGCAGCGTTTTCAGTAATTGTTGCAGTTCCCTGGCTGCCTGCTCATCCAGTGAGGAAAATGGTTCATCAAGCAACAGCAATTGCGGCGCTGGGGCAAGGGCACGCGCCAGCGCCACGCGCTGGCATTCACCACCGGATAAACTGCCGGGGCGACAGTGGGCGCGATGGCTTAAACTGATGGCTTCAAGCAGCATTGCCACCCGCTCATTCTCCGTTTTGCCGCGCAGGCCGAAGGCGATATTGTGCCGCACGCTCAGATGCGGAAACAGGGCATGTTGCTGAAACATCAGGCCAACCGGACGCAGGCGGCTCGGCATCTTCAGCCAGTTGCGACCATCCGGCGCATGGATGTGACCCACTGCCTTGTTCTCCAGACCCGCCAGCAGGCGCAGCAAGGTCGTTTTGCCTGAGCCTGAAGGGCCGAAAAGCACATGCAGGCCGCCAGCCCGCAGTTGTAATGCAGCTTGCAAGGTAAAATCGCCCCGGCTGAACGTCAGGGAAATATCAAACATCGTGCCGCATGCGCCGCTGAATGATCAGCATGATCAGAATTGAAAGGAATGAAATTACCAGCAGCATGGCCGCCAGACCATGCGCTGCCGCCTCATCAAATGACTGGACATGATCATAGATCAGCAGCGAAGCTGTCTGCGTCTGACCGGGAATATTGCCGCCAACCATCAGCACCACGCCAAACTCGCCCAGCGTATGGGCAAAAGCCATCACCAGCCCGGAAAACACGCCCGGCCAGGCCAGCGGCAGTTCGATAACAAAAAAGCGCTGCCACCAGCTCGCGCCCAGCACATCAGCGGCATCGCGCATGTGCGCCGGAACAGCCTCAAAAGCGCGCTGCATCGGTTGCACGGCAAAGGGCAGGCTGTACAGCATCGAGGCCAGCAACAAGCCTGAAAAGGTAAACACCAGTGGCGTGCCAAACAGATGTTCGGCCAACCTGCCAGCAGCGCTGTCCCGGCCAAGAAAAACCAGAAAATAAAAACCGATCACCGTCGGCGGCAACACCAGCGGCAGGGTAACGATGGCCTCAGCCAGCAGATGGCCGGGAAAACGCCAGCGCGCCAGCGCATAAGCCAGCGGCATGCCCGCCACGATCAGCAACAGCGCCGTGCAGGCAGCCAGTTGAAAGGAAAGCAGCAAGGCATCGTTGTTCACGGTTGTTTAGCTTGCCGGAAACCGTAGGTGGCGAGCATCGCGCGCACGGCAGGGCTGCGAAAAAAGTCAAAAAAACGCCCGGCTTCGGTGTTGTCGCAGCTAAGCAAAGCCATTTCCTGACGCAGCGGCGCGTGAGCAGTCGCCGCAATCAGGCGGTAATGCCCCCTGCTCTGAAAACGCTGACTGCTGGCGATGGATAGCGGAATCAGGCCGCCTGCTGCTGAACCGGAGATCGTAAACTGCGCCGCCTGCGCCGCATTTTCGCCGTAAATCAGATGCGTTTTGACGAACTTCCATACGCCTGCATGTTGCAAAGCCTGCTGTGCAGCCCTGCCATAAGGGGCGTGTTGAGGATTGGCGATGGCGATTTTCCAGTCGGCATGCTGGCGCAGGGATTCAGGCAGTTCGCTCAGCGCCAGAGAAGCAGAAAGCGGCGATGCCATCGGCACAAACCAGACAATGCGCCCGCTGGCATAGGCGGCCCGGCGGCATATTTTGTTCGCGTCCAGACGTTCGATATAAACAGCATCAGCGGAAAAAAAGAGATCAAAGGGCGCGCCGTGCATGATCTGGTGATAAACATTCCCCGATGAACCAAGGCTTAAGCGAATATCACCGCCGCCTTTTTGCTGCCAGACCCTGATCACATCCTGCATGGCAAAAGCCAGATCGGCAGCGGCAGCCACCCGAACCGTTTCACCATGCGCCGCAGTGGCCAGCAACAGGCACAGCAAAGCAGCGAACGCATTGCGGGCAGTCCTCAAGAGGCAAGCTCCAGACTGACCTCGGTTGATTTGACCACAGCCACAACAGTCTGCCCGGCTTGCAGCCCCAGCGTCTCAGCCGCTTCGCGTGTAATCCAGGAGCGGATGCGAAATCCGTCGCTATCCAGTTCAACCATCGCCATCACATCGCCCGGACGAATGTTGGCGATGACGCAGCGAAACACATTGCCAGCGCTCATGGCAGGCAGCGGCTCGCGCATCAGCAGCACTTCATGGCTGTTGAATTCGACGAAAACGGCGGAGCCTGTGGCAAGTCCGAGTTGGTTGACTGATTCGGTGGTAACAACCGCCCGCAAGCGTTGCCTGCCCGCATCCAGCCTGACCACGGCGCTGATTTTTCCACAGCAAAGCTCACTTATCGTTGCCCTGATCCGGTTAGGCAGGGGTTCTGTGCGTTGCGACAATGGCAAGCTGTCAGTAATGCGTCGGCATGGACGACTGGCGGCGTTTGATCAGGCGGCTATACGCGGCATGGAAGATCGGTGCATCCTTGCCCTGCTCCATCCGCCCTGCCACTTCCACTTCGGAGCCCCAGTGTTCACGGCTGAATGAGGACAAATTGGAAGGCATGACACCGACAATATGCAACTCCCGCTCGCCATCATTGATATACCATGAACGCCCCTGTTGCGGAAGACCGAGATGGTTTTTGTGCAGACGACCGTAACGGCCATGCAGACGTAGCTGTTCACCCGGAGCGGCTTTCAACGCATCGGCAAGTGAGCGCAGGGGCAGCCCGCGAAAGGCGGATGCATCCGCCTGATCATCGCCGAGTATGCTTGCCAGAAAAGAGCGCTGCTTGTTTGTGGGTTTCGGTGCAGGTGGCAGCGCAGCCGAATGTTCAGCAACATCACCCATATGAATGGCGCTGATGCTGTGCCGGGGAATGCGCATTTCCACGCCGTTATGATCACGCAGCACCACCTGCTGATCATCCATCGAGAGAATGCTGCCGTGGTACGTCTTTCCACCTGTCAGCACGACCTGATCCGCCAGTGCATCCACCGCCACGCCTGTCAGCAGCATGATCATGGCAAGCTGCCTCAGCCATTTACTCACTTCCATGCTTCCTCCACCACTTCCGCTTCATGTTCATCCGCCGGTTCATTCATTTCACACAGGCCACGAGGGATGACGAAAGCCGGTTTGCTCACTTTTACCCTGACCACGGGCAGCCCGGCGCCATGCCATAGCTCAGGTGTTCCCTGCAATATCCGAAGTTCGGCATAGCCTGTTGGCAGTTGCCGTTCATCCACCTGATCGGCAATCAGCAATACATGCGCTTCCGGCTCTGCCTGCATAGCGCGAAAAGCAGCAAAGCTTAAATGCAGCGCGCCTTTCAGCGTGCCAGTCATGTAGCGCTCCGCTGGCCGGATATCGACGATATGCACATGCTTTGTTTCATTCAGCCACGATTTAGCCTGCCGCGGTGTAAGCCCGGCCGCTGCCGCAGCCATGCCCGGCAACAGCAGTAACAACAGGGGAAAGATGACAGGCCATTTTATCATCGCTGAATTGCTCCGGTTCTCAGGTATTCTTCAGGTGGAAAATGATAGTCCTGTAAGTCCTATAGGACTTATAAGACCTATAGGACTCATAAAGCGTATCCTTCACACAACATCAACGATGGTGATATCAAACACCAGCGTTTTTCCTGCCAGTTCATGGTTGGCATCCACCACGACCTCTTCGTCATCCATGCTGATAATGCGTCCCTGAACCACGCCGCCAGCTCCCGGAATCATGGCGCTGGCTCCCACCTGCAGGCGCTGCCCCGGTGCCAGCAGAATGCCCGAGCGCGGGATGCGGTGAATCTGTCCTGGCTCTGCCACGCCATAGCCATCTTCCGGCGCAATCTCAAGGCGGAAGGTATCGCCTTTGCGTCGTCCCACCAATGCTGTTTCCAGGCCGGGAATCACCTGCCCCTTGCCAAGCAGGGCGCGCAGGCCATCGTCCTGATTTTCGTCGCGCACTTCCCCGTCCACCTGCAGGCGGTAATGAAACCGCACCATACTGCCCCATCGGGCAGGCCGTTCAGCAAAGGCATAGGCATCATCAATGCCCAGCTTGTGCGACAGCACCCGGCGTTTGAGCATATAATCGGCATCCCGATCCAGCGCCACCGCGCCTTCACCGCGTCCTTCAACCCCGGCCAGCATGCTCATGCGCTTGTTCAGTCGTCCGGTGGCATCCTGTTGCGCGTTTTGATTTCCCGTTTCCCGTTCAGCCAGTCCATGCAACAGTGCTTTGGCCGTATCCGCCTGCACATCATCCAGAATCAGCGCATGCCAGCCCATATCAAGCAAACGGACAGCTTCATCCAGCAAGGCCATGCCTTCAAGGCCGCTTGCACCAAGACCCGAAACACAGGCGACGCCAGCAAAACGTTCCGTATCCATCAGTTCAGCCAACACTGTTTCCCGGGCCAGCGCACAGGGCACGCTGACAAACGGAAGGCCGGAGACCAGTGCATAGCGTAGCTGTTGCCAGTCCACGCCATTTGCGCCGTCAGACGGCAGTTCGGCACACATGGCCACGCCTTCAATGCGCAGCCCCGACCACAAGGCAGCGAGGGATTCGCTGTTGGCTTCAGTATCGCTGGCAAATACACCCTGCCCATGCCGCGCCACGGGCACATGCAGGATGGAATAGCCCAGCGTTCGCAACTCCCTGCCGAGCAGTTCGCCATATTGTTGCAATGCCTGGTTGCGTTGCATATCCGACGTGGTTCGCGCTGTTAGCTGAACGAAAGAAGAGGCAGGAAACAGATCTGCCAGCGGCCGGTGCGTTCCCATGAGCATGACCGGCTGCCGCCCGGCTAGGGCCATCACCGCCTGAACATCCCGTGTGCTCACTGCCTCATCAATCACATGGCAATACGCGACAGGCCGATCACTTTCATGTTCTGGCTGTTCATGCACGCTGGCAATATTCGTCATCACCCGTTTTGTATAGCTCATCAAGTCAATACCCTCATTCCCGTACCGCTGCGATTCGCGTAAGCCAGCGACCTGCTGATGCCACGCCATCTTCGCTTGCCACAATGCGAAAGCCGCATTGCCTGAAAAAACGTTCCGCCTCACCCTGTTGCCAGCAAAAATGCTCGCGCCGGGGCCGCCCGTTTTCCTGCCGGTTGCGGATATGAAAAGTTTCATGCAGCAATAAGCCGCCCCTGTGCAGGTGACGGCCAAGTGTTGCAAACAATCCGCGATGCAAATAATTAAAGGCCAGCAGCACATCCACCTGCAAGGCTTCAGGCAGTCCGGCGGTTTCCACATCCCAGACCCAGCGCCTCAGGCGCTGACACGGCGCAATGCCTTGCAAAGCATGCATATCACGATCAACCGCCCATACTCGGCAACCTTTCGCCAGCAGTGGCTGGCAATGACGGCCACATCCGCTTGCCAAATCGAGCACCTCAGCATCAGCATGTATTTGCTCCAGATGTTGCAGCAGCCACGGTGACGGCTGACTCATGCGCCGGATGCTTCCTGTTCTTCCTGCTGTGCCTTCAGCCGCGCTGCCCGTTTGCGTCCCTGCCTGGCCAGAAACAGGCCTATTTCAAACAGCACCAGCATGGGCAGCGCCAGCATGACCTGTGAGATTACATCCGGTGGCGTCAGCAGGGCACCGGCGACAAACACCCACAGAATGACAAAGCGGCGTTTGCCCGCCAGGCTTTCAGGGTCGATCAGCTCCAGCCGGGAAAGAATCATCAACAGAATCGGAATCTGGAAACTCAGGCCAAAGGCAAACAGCAGCTTCAGAGCAAACGACAGATATTCCTTCACCGCTGGCATGGCCTGAATATGCTCGCTGGCGAAGCCAAGAAAGAATTTGAAAGCCAGCGGAAACACCACGAAATAGGCAAAAGCCGCGCCCGCCAGCAACAACACAATGCTGGCAGACAAGTAGCCGACAAACACCCGGCGTTCATGCCGATACAGCCCCGGCGCAACAAAAGCCCATAACTGATACAGCGTCACCGGCGAAGTGGCAAACAGGCTGACCAGCAGCGCCACTTTCAGATAGGTGAAAAACACATCCGGCGCACCGATAAACACCATCGGCGAGCCTTCCGGCAAAGCCTCGCGCAGCGGCAGGGAGATGGCATCATACACCACATCCGAGTAGTTCATCAGTACCATCACGCCGAGAAGATACACCACCACGGCAATGGTCAGCCGCCGTTTCAGTTCCAGCAGATGCGTTGTCAGTGGACTGGGCTGGTCCCCGGGTACGCCAGGCTGGTGCTCACTCATCTTTTATGCCTTTTTCTGCTTTGGCAGGCGTTGCTGGCGCGTCCTGAGCGGCAGTCTCGGGGCGCGTATAACCCTGCATAAAGCCCTGGCTGGTATCGTCGGTGGTTTTTGCATCCTGTGCTGTGTTGCGTTGCATTTCCGCATAGATTTCGGAGAGCGGGCGTTGTTTCATGACTTCGCCCGTTTCCTTTAGTTCCCGCAGTTCCCTGCGCACATCACCGGCAACATCATCCGTTGCCCCTTCAATCTCACCGCGCACGACTTCTCTGGCCTGCGTCAGCGGATCCTTCAGTTCCATCGCCTGTTCCTGCACCATGCCTTTGGCATCGTTCACCCACGATCTGGTCTTGCGAATTATGCCCGCTACCTGCGAGAGCAATTCGGGCATGCGCTCCGGCCCGACAACCAGAAACAGCACCAGACCAATCACCACCAGTTCAATCAGGCCGATATCAGGCATTAATGACCTCCACCATGCAGCGTGTGGATGGCATGGGGCAGCACATCCAGCACAAAGCCCAGTGATTCCACCGCGCCCTTTGTGGAACCCGGCAGATTCAGCATCAGGGTCGTGCCGCGAACACCGCATACAGCGCGGGAAAGCGCGGTGACATGTTTGATCTTCCAGCTTTCGGCCCGAATGGCCTCGACGAGGCCCGGAACTTCACGCTCAATCACATCACGCGTCGCTTCCGGTGTGACATCACGCGGCGAAAGCCCTGTGCCACCCACCGTTAAAACAAGGTCAAGATGCTCTTCGTCTGACCATGATGTCAGCGTCCGGACAATCAGATGCCGCTCGTCCGGCAGCAGAGCATAGGCCTTTTGCTGCCATCCCTGCGCCTTAATCATGGCAAGAATCGCCGCGCCTGCCCTGTCTTCACTCGCATCACGTGAATCCGACAGGGTCAGTACGCCAACATTCAGCGGTTGCTGCGTCATTCTGTGACGGTTACATGCACCGCTTTCGATACCCAACCGCTGGAATGATTCGGTGCTTCGACGGCCTTCAGATCGGCGGAATGTTTCAGCATGACCGTCAGTGTGATATTCGGCAGGGTCATGGTCGGTGTCAGTTGCACATGCGCCAGCAGT
>WFOJ01000010.1 GCA_015488125.1 Mariprofundaceae bacterium | reverse complement strand
TTGATGTCCAGTACCGGCACATCCGCGATGGGGGCTTTGCCATCACAGGCGATAGCCACAATATGTTGCCGGTAAGGTTCGATTTTTTCCTCACCGCCGATGGCTGAGCGATATACCCAGATGCGATCATGCGCGGAGCGGGTAAAACCTTCAACGACAATCACATCCTTATCCTGCAACAGGCGCAGCGAACCTGACAACTCCGGATCCTCAACGCTGGCAAACATGGTCAGCCTGGCATCGCCAGCTAATACGACAGCATCGGCACCGGCCTGCGTATATTTCCAGGAATCCTTGCCCTTCTTGTCCAGATCAAAAAAATGATGCGTATGCTTGACCACACCGATACGCAGCCCCCGGCGGTGTAGTTCAGCCACCACTTTGCTGGCCAGCGTGGTTTTACCGGAGTTTCTGCTGCCAACAAAGCCGATCACCGGCGGATTATTCATCTGCATGGCACTCCCCTAACACATCCGTATTCAACACCTGCACCTGCACTGCTTCGCCATCCGCCAGCACACTGGTCTCCTGCGGAATCATTGCCAGACCATCTGCTCTGGCCATGGAATACAGCATCGCCGAACCCTGACCACCAGCGCTGCGAGCCAGCCACGCATTGCCATCTTGTTGCAGCAGCACCCGGTGAAAGTGCAATCGCTGATCACGTTTGCGGTAACCGCCGACCAGCCGTGCTGTAATCACAGGGCGGCTCAGTCGCGTATGACCCAGCATTCTGCGCAGTAATGGCCGCACAAACTGCTCAAAACCCACGGCTGTGGCAATCGGATTGCCCGGCAGGCCGATCACCGGCACACCGTCGATATGACCAAAGGCCAGCGGTTTCCCCGGTTTCATCGCCACTTTCCAGAAGTCCATGCGCATACCGAGACGTTCATACACCAGTTTCACATAATCAAAATCACCAACCGACACGCCACCGGAAGTAAGCAACACATCCGCATGCAGGCCGCCCTGCATGCGGGCGAGCAAATCTTCCGGCTCATCTCTGGCAATGCCCAGATAAAGCGGCACACCGCCTGCTTGCTGCACCATCGCCACCATTGAATGAGAATTGCTTGAGACGATCTGCCCCGGCTTTGGCGTTTGCCCCGGCTCCACCAGTTCATCTCCCGTGGCCAGAATCGCCACACGCGGACGGGCATGCACATCCAGCCAGCCGCAACCAGCCGCTGCTGCCATGGCAATGCGCGCCGGTGTCAGTTCTGTTCCGGCCTGCAAAATCACCTGCCCGGCCTGCACATCCTCGCCCATGCGACGAATATGCGCGCCGCATGCACGGGGCGACTGAAGAATGGCGACATCATCCTCCGTGCCACCATCAGTATGCTCGATGGGCACAATGGCATCCGCGCCCTGCGGCACGGGCGCGCCGGTCATGATGCGCGCCGCTTCTCCTGCTTCTACTGTTTTTACCGGCATATGACCAGCGGCAATGGTTTCGACCAGCTTCAGCGATACCGGCGCATCAGCGCAGGCCGCCGCCACATCGGCAAAACGCACGGCAAAACCGTCCATGGCTGAATTATCCCACGGCGGCAGGGTCAGACCGGCCTGAAGATCACGCGCCAGCACCCGTTGCAGGGCATCAGCCAGCGTCACTTTTTCGCTCGGCAAAGGTTCAGCGCCCTGCAAGATCCGTTTTCGGGCTTCAGCAACGGTGAGCATCTCCCCTGTGTTATTCATGATCATTTCCCTGCTGCCAATAATGCCCGTTTATATCACTGCCAGCCAGTTTGCCACCACCAAGCACACCCAGCGATAGCCTGCTGCCGCGTTCTTTCTGCCGCGCAACTTCTTCCTCCACGAAAGCACGCACATCGTGCAAACTGAAACTGCCGTCATACACCGCATCCGGCAATACCATGCCAGCAGCCTTGCCATGAAGCTCGAAGTTAAGCACATGTTTGACCGTGGCAACGCCACCGGCGGCAATCACCGGCACGCCGCAACGCTCACGACACCAGGCAGACATTTCAATATCATAGCCCTTGCCGCCTCGCGTCATTGCCGTATCGCTGTACAACAGGATGATGGTTTGCATGCCATCCAGTGCAGTAATCAGACGGACGATCCAGGTTGCCAGATCGTGGCTCTGTGAAGCTTCGCCTTCGTCGCTCAGCACCACGTCATAGCCTTCCAGAGCATCAGGCTCCGGCATATAAAAGGTAAACCCGGATAAATTACGCTCAGGATTCATCAATACCTTCACTAAAAAACTCGAGGATATTCCAACTTGGGTTAGTATTATTCAAATTAAAGAGCACATCCAAAGGAGGAATGCCCATGCCCGAAATCATAACGCTTCAGTCTTCACCTCGCCAGTGACTGGATGGCAAAACATGGCGGAAACTGATTGTTATCACCGAGGCTACATTGGCGATAACGAGGTGAATTACCATACTGAGCATCTCTCGTTGGGCAGGCAAAGGCGGAAGCTACCGAACCATTCAACGTTTTTTGGAGCGCTTGATATTTTCCGGCTACAAATGAACTGGCTGCTGTCCCGAGAGTATCTTGCCGACGAAGATGATGAAATTTACTGTGGCCGATGAGGTAGTGGTTACCAAAAGTGGCAAGCATACATTCGGTCTAAATATTTTTTTCTTCACTGATGTCAATCAGTATCTAATTTTGCCCCCCGTCAGCGTCCAAAATTGCCCCCTGTTACCGAATAAATCAGGTTCGGTATTCGAACCTCCAGCTCCTGTTTCCTGTCTCAATAATATCGCAATGATGGGTGATGCGATCGAGCATTGCGGTTGTCATCTTGGCGTCGCCGAATATCTGTGACCACTCGCCGAAACTGAGATTGGTCGTGATGATCAGTGATGTGTTGATCAGCGCTACGGCCAGCGAGACATCATCAAAACCATACCAGACGACGGGAACGGCTTCGGTGCGGGGCAGCTCTCCCCACATCAGCCGACCAAGTGCGGCAATGCTTGCGTTATAAACCTCATAGCGGGTATCTGCCCGAATGCTCATGCCAATGCCGCCACGCGGCTCATAGCAAAATTCAAATTCAGCCATGTGTTTCCCTTTATTTCCTCACATCCGCTCAGACAACTACGGCGTTTCCGATACCCATACATCGCCCGCATCAGTACGCTCGCGCTTCCAGATCGGCACGCTGCGCTTGAGCGTATCAATCATGTATTCACATGCGGCAAAAGCAGCTTTGCGGTGTCTGGCTGTCGCCACTACCAGCACGATCTGTTCACCGGCATGAATGCGTCCCGTCCGGTGAACAATTAACGCCCCGACAATATCGAATTGCGCCAGTGCCTGCTGGCGTACCTTTTCAAGTTCACGTTCGGCCATGCCCGCATAATGCTCAAAATCAATCCATTGAATGCCCGTGCCTCTGGAGATGTTTCTGGCGGTACCGATAAAGCTGGCAATGCCGCCAATATCCGGGCGACCATGGCACAGCCTCGCTATCTCGCTATCCGCGCAAAAATCTTCCTGCTGTATCCGGCTGCTGCCATGCGTATTCATATCAGCCTCCGCTCACCGGTGGAATCAGCGCCACTTCAGCACCATCTTCCGGCAAATCATCAGTCTGCGCGTATTCGCCGTTCACTGCCAGACGGCAACAGTCCAGCAAGGGGGCCAACGCCGGATGCCTGTCTCGCAACACCGCTTTCAGGTTTTGCGGTGCATTCTCCGGCAATTCAATGGTTTCTTCCCTGCATCCGGCCTTGTCCGCCGCCTGGGCAAAGTATCGCATATGCAATCGCATCAGGCTACTCCTTTTTCCTTGTTGATCTCGCGTAGTTCTTCCGGATGATTAAAATTACGCCATCGGCTGCCGGATAAGGGAATGTGCGAGGTTTTCAGCGAATCCAGCAGCGCGAACATGGAACACGGGAAAGCGACATTCACTGCCGCCAGTGCCCGGCGGCGATACAAGGCCAGCAGCGGCTGATCCCGCCCGTCAATCCGTGCCATGACCACATCTGCGCAAGATGCCACTGAGTCATCCACGCATGCCATAAAATCAGCCGTGCGGGCAAAGGGCATATCCACCGCCCGAACCAGCAGCCAGTCATCGCTGCTGTGCCGTGCAAAATGCACCAGCGCGCTGGCCGGGCCGACAAATGCCGCCGTATCGTGAACAATACGAACCCCGGCATCCGCTGTGATCCTTTGCTCCGGCGCAGCCAGTACATATAACGAATGGCAGTGTGGCATCATATCGTCAAGGCAAAGCTGAAGAAAGGACTGGCCATTGACGTGCAGCAAGGCTTTATCCTGCCCCATGCGCCGCGATGCGCCGCCACACAGAACAACCCCGGCAGGTTTCATCCGCCGGTTTCCGACATAATGCGGATGACTTTATCCGGATGCTCGGCAAATTCATGGCGTTCCGGCTTACGCCTGATGGCCTCGCGAATCACTGCTTCCAGTTCCGCATCGCTGCAACCGGCACGCACCAGCGCCTTCAGATCAACCGAATGCTCCTGCCCCAGGCACAGGTACAGCATGCCATCGGCAGTCAGCCGCACGCGATTGCAGCGGGCGCAGAAGTGCTGACTGATCGGCGTAATAAAACCAATGCGCAGCCTGGTTCCGCGTAGCTGCCGGTATTCAGCAGGGCCGCCGCCAGGCATCACTGCCGGTACCAGATCAAAGCGCTGCTCCAGATGCGCCATTACCTCGGTCAGCGGCAGATAGTATGTTTGCCGCTCGTAGCCCAGATCACCCATGGGCATGGTTTCAATAAAGCGCAGAGTAAAATCGTTGTCCAGACAGAAGCGCACCAGATCGTCGATTTCATCGTCGTTGATCGTGCGCATGGCAACGCAATTGATTTTGACAAGATCGAACCCCGCTTTGCGGGCGGCTTGCAAGCCATCAAGAACGGCATCAAGATCGCCGCCACGGGTAATTTCACGGAATTTATCGGCTGACAAGGTATCCAGGCTGACGTTCAGCCGATGCATGCCCGCATCGCGCAACGCCTGCGCTGATCCGGCCAGCATGGCGGCATTAGTGGTCATGGATAAATCATCCAGCCCCTCCAGCGCGCCGATGCGCTCCACCAGCCTCAGTAAACCGCGACGCGCCAGTGGCTCACCACCGGTTAGGCGCACCCGGTCAACGCCCATGCCTACAAACACCCGCACGATCTGTTCAATTTCTTCAAAACGCAGGATGTGTTCGCGTTCGCGGAAGTTCGCATGCGCCTCAGGCATGCAATAAAAGCAACGGAAATTGCAGCGATCCGTCACGGAGATGCGCAGATAGCGGATCTGCCGTCCGAATGAATCAATCAGTTGACGCTGTGTCATGCCTGTCTCTCATATGTACCGCTTTTGCCACCGGATTTGTGCTCAAGCCGGATGTGCTCAATCACCATGCTCCGATCCACAGCCTTGCACATATCATAAATGGTCAGCGCCGCTACGCTGGCTGCGGTCAGGGCTTCCATTTCCACGCCAGTTTGCCCGTTCAGCGCCACTTCGGCGCAAAGGCGCAGGCTATCTTCATCGGCAGTTGTAATGTCAATGCTGGCGTGGGTGATATTCAGCGGATGACACATCGGAATCAGCGCTGATGTTTTCTTGGCAGCCATGATGCCGGCAATTCGCGCCGTCGCCAGCACATCGCCTTTGGTCAGCTTGTCATCCAGAATCAGTTGCAGCGTTTCAGGCTGCATGCGCAGCAAGGCACTGGCTACCGCCCGGCGTTCGCTTCGCTGTTTACCGCCAACATCCACCATGCGCACCTGCCCGCTTTCATCGACATGCGTCAGGGCGGCTGCCGACTCAGCCATTGGCCTGCGCATCTTCTTTTTTCTTCGCCTCAGCATGCACGGCATGCGTGCCTTCAGCCTCGATGACCTGGCCGTCCTTTGCTTTTTCGTCATTGAGGTTCTTCTTGAAGTTTTTGATGCCTTTGGCAATGCCCGCGCCAACTTCCGGCAATTTGCCCGCGCCGAAAAAAATCACCACAATCACCAGAATCAAAATCAACTCGGTTGTTCCCAGTCCAAACATATGCAATATCCTCCCATGTTATTGAAAATCACTTTGTCCGCAGTGAATGGGCCGTAACATATCGGCTGTGTTCGCTATTTCCAAACCTATATCGATTCGCCAAGACCGAAAAACAGCCCTTTTTCGCACCACAAACGAACCTGCACGCCATCCACCACCTTCAGCGCGGGCAAACGATGCGAACGCACGGCATGAATCGGGCGGGTCACATAAAGCGTCAGAATTTTGCCATCATCTACCCTCTTCAGCTTTAATTGCGCTGCCAACTGATAGTGCAGGGAACAATAACGGCCGCCCAGCAGGGTATAGGCTGTCGTGTTGACAGAGGCAGGCAGCGAGAGGGAAAAATCAAGTTTATCCAGTTGCCCGGCCAGTTGCCGGACATCCTGAGTAGCAACCTCTGCCGCCAGATGTTTGTTGTGGTTCATGGCCACTTCTGCTGCAACGTAGTCAACAGCATCCGGCAGCCCGGCCATGCGCACCCAAAACCCGGCACTGATCAAAAGCAATATGGCAGCAGCAAACGCCAGATAACGCAGGCGGTTTGATCGGGAAGCCTGCTGCTCATGCCAGAAACGTTGCAGTTCTTCGCCAGGCTCCTGGCTCTCATAGTATGCTCTGAGCTGCTCACGAAAGTCCACGGTGTTCTCCCTGGCATTCCTCACCTGTTGTCAGCGTTGCCACCATTTTTTTCTTTGCTCTGTGAACAAGGCTCAATACCGTTCCCGGGGGGCGAGCTGTAAAATCCGCCACCTCCTGGCAGGTGTATCCTTCCACCATATGCAGGTAAATCACCTCGCGTTCCTCGGGGCGCAACACCCCCAGAGCCGCAGCGATATCCATCCGCGAAGCCAGCGCATCCAGCGTGTGATCCAGGGCGGTATCGTGCGTGCTTTCGTCAAAGGCATCGAATTGCACCAGTTGCATGCGGCGATAATGGTCAATAAACAGGTTGCGAATGGTCTTCATCAGCAGGGGTTTGTTCAGTTTGTTGCCGTGTTCAAGAAGTTTTTTGCATGCTTTCTGCGTCATGTTGATCAGCGTCCAAAACTGACCTGCCTGATGCGCCCATGTAAAATCGAATGGCAGACCCTATACGCGATAAGAGAAATAAAGAATCACGATATTGAGTATCAACAGAAGAATCGACAAACCACGCCAGAATCCCACAGGGTTGCGTTCAATCAATGGTGCGTGTGTTTTCATCAGGGTCGGGTTGGGTTTCGATAAATCACGTAAAAACTCTGAAAAACTATCGTAACGCTTTTCGGGGACAGGATGAACGGCTTTTTCTAATGCACCATCCATCCAGACAGGCACCTGGAGATTATACTTTCGCACAGAAACATAATCACAGCTTTTGTGCTTTTGTGCTTTTTCACGTGAGCCATAGGGATAGTGACCTTTCGATAGCATAGTATAAAGGGTTACGCCCAACGAATACATATCACTTTTGGGAGTGGCCGAAAAACCATCGAATAACTCAGGGGCAATATAATTAGCAGTGCCCGCGACATGATTATCATTAATCGGCGTATAAATTTCTTGCAAACCAGCTACCTGCACACAGCCAAAATCAATAATTTTCACTTCGCCATGTGGATCAATCATAATATTTTCTGGTTTTAAGTCCTGGTGGATCATTTCTTTACGATGAAAGCTGCGCAGGCCTTTGACGATCTGTTCGGCTATGCGTCGAACCTCGTTCAGGTCTGGTTCCGGATTATCCAAAATCCATTGCGATAGCGATCTGCCTTCAAGAAACTCGGTGACATAATATAAGTAACTTCGCTCACCTTCTGATTGATGTACACGAAAAACATGGGGGTTGTTGATACGTCTTCCTACCCATTCTTCATGCATAAAACGATCAATATAGGCAGGGTCGTCTTCGAAATTAACGGAAGGTGTTTTGATGACAACAGTTTCATTATTGCGGGTATCTTTGGCCAAATAAACCTGAATGGTGACGCTGGTATGAATTTCCCTGATAATTTGATAATGATCCAGGGTCATGCCAACATCTAGCGGTGGGGGGAAAGGTAGCGCTGTCAGTTGACGGTAATATTCATCGTCATTTTGATTCGGTAATTGTTCGATACGTATGACCTGGCAGGTGACATTATCATCGCTGCCAGCTTCAAGTGCAGCCTGAGCAATATATTGTGCCGCCAGTTCACAATCTTCATGCATTGCCAGTGACTGAATGGTTTGATCGTTGATATATTCATGGATACCATCGGTGTTCAGCACAAACACATCACCTGCCTGAACGGCCAGGCTGCTATAATCAGGATTCACCTCGTATTCACCACCCATTGCTCGTGCTAGACTGCTTTTATTGCGATCAAAAATTAAACGGTGATCTTTGGTAAGCTGCGTTATTTCTCCGTCACGAATCAAATAAATGCGCGAATCGCCAACATGAAATATACTGGCCGTGGTTGATTTGACAATCAAGACAGCCAGAGTCGAGGCAAGGCTGAGTTCTGAGGCATAGCGTTGCTGCCCCTGACTATATAACCAGGCGTTCAGCGAATGAATAATACGCTTGGCGGACGTTTTCACACTCCAGGACATTGGCGTGCTGTAATAATCTGCGATAAATCCCTGCACACAATATTCGCTGGCTTCTTTCCCTGCTTCGCTGGAGCCTACGCCATCGGCGGTCACAGCAACTATGCCTTTGTATTTTAAATCGGCACCTGTGGGAATACGAATACCACAACAGTCTTCATTTTGTTCTTTGCTGCCGGCCAAAGTACACTGGCCTGCTTTGACGATTAGCTGGTTGCTCATATATTGCCTTTTTACGTTTTTTCATAAATCCTGCAGGACTTATCATCAAAATGCATAATCAGCAATCAAATAACTAAAGGTTGCCCTATCGGCTTTGCCTGCGTTTCGCTCAGACACAGCCGCCCCCGGATTAAACAAACCATACTGACCGACCAGTTTCAGCCCGTTGACTGAACCAACCTTATACACAGCTTTAAGGTCGATTTCTGTGCCTGCTTTGGTTTGTGTATAGGTTGGTGAGCCAGCATAGACATTACCTGTTCCGACAACATTCAACCAGTTACCTGTCGCTTTATCGAGCGACAGAACATGCACATTGCCGATCAAAACCAGACCGGTGGTCGGGATCGTTTTGACCGATAAGCGAATATCTTTCATGTTTGCCCATGAAAAGAAGTCCATTTCACCATAGTGGGCATGATTGGTGTGAAATGGAAAGACAAAATCCTTGTGGCTACCCACGCCAGGCGTGGCATCACCGGGACTGAAGTCATATTCAATCCCGAAGCGGGTTTTCCATGTTGGCAGCGTGTAACCTGCTTTGATGGCATAGGCAGAAGCTTTCTGTGATGTGCCGGTTTTCCAGTTACCCGACTGAAACACCGCTTCGGCAGTTGCATCAAAACCACTTTGCTTGCCAAATAAACGAACACCATAAGTGTTAAGATTACGCCCCTTGCCAATAGCGGCTTGTTGCCCATGCTTCCAGTTGATCAGGTAGGCATCAACCCCTGATTTAGGGTTAATATGATAGGTTCCATAAGCGCCAATCAGGGTGCGATCTTCCCATGTTATCAACGAACTTCCTTGCGGTGATGCCGTTGAGGGTGTCATATTGGCAATATCAGAGGGATGTACTGCAAACACATCCAGTTTAATCGCATCGTGATGATACATTCCTTTGATACCATCGAAAGTTCGTGCAACGTCCTTCCAGCCCAGATGACCCAGCAAACGCTGGTCGCCATAGACCAATTGCTGACGACCCAGGCGCAGCATGCCGAAATTGCTGACATCATATTGCACGTATGCTTGTAATAAGTCGGCCTGACTTAAGTTTTGTGTGCCATTGGCGGGCGTATTATTTTTGATTAGCACGGCTTGTGGCTGTAAATACACGCTCAAACCATTGCCAAAGTCACGTTTGGCTTTGAGGTAAAAGCGAGAATCAAACGCCCAGTTCTTGCTATCAACAGCGGCATTATTGAAATCAAAATTATTAAATGACTGATAACGCTCACGCAAATCTGCGGATGCATTCCACGAGTCAGCCACCGCCTGACTGCTTGCCAATAGCATGGCAATGGATAGTGAATATTTGATGTGATCTCTCATGATTATATTCCTTAATCCTTAATATATACTCCTTAATGCAATTCGATTTTTTCAAGGCTGCCATCTTCGTTTTCTTCATACATAAAGCCTTTTGGCTCATCGAGAAAAAAGAAGACAATAGCCAGCGTAAATACCGCAGCAGCAGCGATGGTCATAAAGAAAATTTGTGGGGATACGAACGACAGTACGGTTAGAAAACATACCGCCCCAACATTACCATACGCACCAGCCATACCGGCAACCTGCCCTGTCATACGTCGTTTGACTAATGGTACCATGGCAAACACAGCACCTTCACCTGCCTGCACGAAGAATGAACATCCCATGCAAACAGCAACGGCCAAAATCAATGACCACGAAGAATCAATCATACCCATGAGGAAATAACCAACCGCAAGACCGCATAAAAGGGATAACATGGTTTTTCTGCGACCATATTTATCCGAAATAATACCGCCGCTAGCGCGTGAAACCAGGTTCATAAAAGCATAGCCCGAAGCCAACAGGCTGGCCATTGCAATAGTTAACCCTTGAGATTCTTTGAATGTATCAAAAAAGAACAGCGGCAACATAGAAACGACAGCAAGTTCAGAACCAAACGTTACCAGATAAGCCAGATCAAGAACAGCGACTTGCTTGAAATGATAGCGGTGAATTTCTGGCACAGGCCTGGCATTCTGAGCAAACAACCCTTTGTTGATGCGAAAAATTTGAAAGACCTGATAGGCATAAATAGTTGCTAACCCCAAATAGATGGTATTGGTTTCCATCGCATTGAAAAGACCAAGGTTCGCGGGTGACATCTTCCAGGTTAATAACGCCAGTGTTAAATAAAGCGGCGCAGTCATCAGACAGTACAGATAAAAGTCGCCTTTACTGGTCACTTCCATAGCCCCCATCTGTTTAGGGCGAAAATACGTTGTGCCTTTCGGGTTGTTACTGATCGAGAAATAAAACACAAATGAATAAACCAGCGCAATAATCCCTGTAGCAGCAATCGCCCATCGCCAACCATCATCACCGCCAAACCAAAGGGCAATCACAGGAAGACTCATTGCAGCAGCGGCAGAACCAAAATTACCCCAGCCGCCGTAAATACCTTCAGCAGTGCCGACTTGTTTGGCAGGGAACCATTCCGCAACCAGACGAATACCAATAACAAATCCAGCACCAACAAAACCCAGCATAAAACGAAGAATAGCCATGGCTTCAAAGCTTTCGGCAAAAGCAAAGAACAAACAGAGTATGCCCGATATAGCGAGCAACATCGAGTACATGATACGCGGCCCGTATTTATCAACAAGCATACCAACCACAATACGCGCAGGAATGGTGAGTGCGACATTGAGAATAAGTAAAAGCTTCACTTGCTGGTTGGTAAGTTCCAATGCCTCACGAATGTAGGCCATGAGTGGTGCCATATTGAACCAGACCACAAAGCTGATAAAAAACGCAAACCAGGTGATATGCAGTGTTCGTATTTTTCCTGTGAATGAAAACAGGTTTATTTTGTTATGATCGACACCGATTGGGTGTGATGGCATGGACGTTCTCCTTATGTGAGCCAAGTGTCTGGCATGAATACCCTCATTGAAGCAAATGATGTGCCAACAAAAGAGTACGGGCTTATCAAGGGTTACAATTCATTATATGGAAAAAACAGCTTTATCATTGCCTAAACAACAAGCATGGAAAGCCTATAATTTAGGCAATGCAAACATGGTTTTCAGTAACGTTCGTTTAGGTCGGGATGATCAAGACAGCGAAAAAACCACCAATAACCACCATTTTTCCTGGCATCTGATGCCTTCATCGTGATGATGGCATGGTTATTGCTTATGTGAATGCAAAATACCGCTGCGAGGTTGTAATGAGCAATAAGAAAAAGCTGGTGATGATTGGCAATGGCATGGCGGGTGTGCGTGCAATCGAGGAAATTCTCAAAGCCAACCCTGATATGTTTGAGATTACGATTTTTGGTGCTGAAAAGTACCCCAATTACAATCGTATTATGCTTTCACCTGTATTGGCGGGTGATACCACCATTGAAGACATCATCCTCAACGATAAACAATGGTATCACGACAACGGAATCACCTTACACCTGGGCAAGCGCATTAAAGAAATTAAGCGTGGTTGCAAAAAGGTTATTGCCGAAGACGGCACAGAAACCGGGTATGATAATTTGATTATCGCAACAGGCTCCAATCCTTTTATCATTCCGATTCCGGGGCATGACAAAGAAGGTGTCATGGTATTTCGTGATATTGATGATTGTTATGCGATGATGGAAGCATCGAAAAAGTATAAAAAAGCTGCTGTTATTGGCGGCGGTTTGCTTGGTCTGGAAGCCGCCAAGGGTTTGATGAATTCAGGCATGGAAGTCACGGTTATTCATGATCAGGCAACACTTATGAACATGCAGCTTGATTCTGTCGCAGGTGAGATGTTACGAAGCGAACTGGAAGCGCAGGGGATGAAGTTCAGAACATCTACTTTAACCACAGAAATATTAGGTGAAAAGCGTGTTACAGGTCTTAAGTTCAAGGATGGTACATCTCTGGATTGTGATGTACTGATCATGGCCGTGGGCATTCGCCCGAATGCGGCGCTGGCAAAAGATTCCGGCTTGTTTTGCAACCGTGGTATTGTAGTAAATGATTACATGCAAAGCGTCACTGATCCATCCGTTTATAGCGTGGGTGAATGTGCAGAGCATCGTGGTATTACCTATGGTTTGGTTGCTCCTTTGTTTGAACAAGCCAAAACACTGGCCTATATGATCACGGGTCAAGGCTTAAAAACCTACGAAGGTTCGGTTGTTTCAACCAAGTTAAAGATTTCTGGTGTTGATGTGTTCTCAGCGGGTGATTTCATGGGCACACCCGGTGCTGATATGATTGAGCTGATGGATAAAGTTGGCGGCGTGTATAAAAAGATTGTCTTTGAAGATGATAAAATCAAAGGCGTGGTCATGTTTGGTGACACCGCCGATGGCCCGACCTTCTTTCAATGGATGCAAGACGGTAAAGATGTATCGGAACAACGCTCCACCATGCTTTTCTCGGCATCAGGTTTGGGTGACTCCGGTCATTCAGGTGAGGATTTGGCTGCCGCGATGGCGGATGATACCGTCGTTTGCGGCTGTAATGGCATCACCAAAAAGCATATTGTTGATGCCATTGTGAGAGAAGGTCTGACTACACGCAAGGAAATCACGGCATGTACCAAAGCAGCAGGCTCTTGCGGTGGTTGTGCGGGGTTGGTCGATCAAATTCTGGCCTCCACCCTGGGCACAGCGTTCGTGGAATCGGAACATGATCCGATATGTGGCTGCACAGAAATGAATCATGAGCAGGTGAAAGAGCAAATCAGGGCGAAAAAGCTCACCCATGTGCGTGAAGTAATGCGCGTTCTGGATTGGCAGGGTGAAGGCTGCCATGTATGCCGCCCCGCCATCAACTATTATATCGGCATGCTTTGGCCGGAAGATTCGAAAGATGACCGCAGTTCTCGTATTGCCAACGAAAGAATGCATGCGAATATTCAGAAGGACGGTACATTTTCTGTTATCCCCCGTATTTATGGTGGTGAAACCACGCCTGATGATTTGATCAGAATTGCAACAGTAGCGAAGAAATACAATGTACCCACTGTGAAGATTACAGGTGGCCAGCGTATTGATTTGTTAGGGGTGAAAAAAGAAGACCTTGCAGCGATATGGGAAGATCTGGGGATGCCATCGGGCTATGCTTATGGCAAGGCCTTGCGCACCGTGAAAACCTGTGTGGGTTCAGAATGGTGTCGTTTTGGTACACAAAACTCCACTGCCCTGGGTATTCATCTGGAAAAACAACTGGAACGTGCGTGGTTCCCCGCCAAGGTAAAGTTGGGTGTATCGGGTTGCCCAAGAAACTGCGCCGAGGCGACCATTAAAGATGTTGGTATTGTCGGCGTTGAAGGAGGCTGGGAGATCAGTACCGGCGGCAACGGTGGTGTGCATGTGGTGGCGACGGAACTTCTGTGTATTGTTGAAACAGCCGAAGAAGTGGAAGAAATCGTCAAAGCCTATTTGCAACACTACCGCGAAACGGGTCGTCATAACGAACGTTGTGCGCCGTGGCAACAGCGTGTCGGTCTGGAAAACATCAAGGCAGCTGTAGTGGATGATATTGAGAATCGCAAGGCACTGGCAGATCGCCTGCAAATCTATTTGAACACACAGGATCAGGATCCCTGGGCTGAACGTATTGCTGATTTGAAACGAGCGCAACCTAAAACATTCACGGAATACAAGCCTATTGATATTCCCGTCAAGGTAGAGGCATAAGATGAGTAAGGTAATGAGTCATAACTGGTTTGAAGTGTGTAAACTGGATGAAATTCCACCTGCACAAGCACGAACAGTGAAGGCAGGCGATAGTGTGATCGCAGTTTTTCGTTTATCCGGTGATCGTGTAAAGGCAGTAGAAAATCGCTGCCCCCATAAAAACGGGCCGTTGGCAGAAGGTATTGTTTCAGGTGATGATGTTTTATGCCCGTTGCATAACTGGCGTATTCACCTGAATTCCGGGGAAGTCGCTGCACCTGATGAAGGCTGCGTGAAAACTTACGCCTGCAAAGTTGAAAATGATATGGTGTTATTGAAGCTGTGAGGGAGTCTCAGGAAGATTAACCACGGAATACACGGAACATACGGAAACAAGACTGACAGTGATGCTGATACTTCCGTGTATCCTGTGTGTTCCGTGGTTTACTGTTTTTTGAAGATGATAGAAAAGGAGTTGGCATGACGCGAACAGTTCATAGTGCATGTTCTTATTGTGGCACAGGTTGCGGTATGCTGCTGGAAACCGATGACGAGCGTATTCTTTCGCTTAAAGGCGATCAACGGCACCCCACCAATCAGGGTAAATTGTGTTCCAAAGGGCGTGAGTTACACCATACGGTGCGCACGAATGATCGTTTGTTGCGTCCAAAATTGCGTACCTCTTTGGATGCGCCCTTTGCCCCTGTCGATTGGGATACCGCATTAACGCATGGCGCGAAAAAATTTGCTGATATTATTCGTAAACATGGTGCTGATGCCGTGGCTTTTTATGTGTCAGGTCAGTTATTGACGGAAGATTATTACGTCTTCAACAAGCTGATGAAAGGTTTTATCGGCAGTAATAATATTGATACCAATTCGCGTCTGTGCATGTCTTCTGCTGTGGTGGGTTACAAACGTGCTTTTGGTGCGGATGGCCCACCGACTTGTTATGATGATATTGAACGGGCAGAATCCTATTTTATTATTGGTGCAAACCCTGCTTATGCTCACCCGATTGTTTTCCGTCGCATGGAAACGGCCAAAGAAGCCAATCCGAATCTTAAAATCGTCGTTGCTGACCCACGTCGCACCGATACCTGCTCCATTGCTGACTTATATTTACCCTTAAAACCCGGGACAGATGTACCACTTCTGCAAGCCATGCTCAATGTGATAATCTGGGAAAGTTTGGTGGATGGCGATTATATTGCCAAACATACCCAAGGTTATGAAACCATACAGAAATCAGTGCAAACGATGACCCCGCGAAAGGCAGCGAAAATTTGTGGGCTGGATGCGGCTGATATTGTTAAGGCAGCCTTGTGGTTTGCTGAAAACAAAACATTGTCTTTTTGGACGATGGGCATGAATCAATCCACATCGGGATCGGATAAAAACAATGCCTTGTTGAATCTTCACCTTGCTACAGGGCAAGTGGGCAAAGAAGGTTGCGGCCCTTTTTCACTCACGGGGCAGCCCAATGCCATGGGTGGACGTGAAGTCGGTGGATTGGCGAATATGCTGGCCGCGCATCGGGATTATACCAACCCTGAACATCGCCAGGAAGTAGCTGATTACTGGGGTGTGGATGATGTGCCGCAAAGCCCAGGTTTAACGGCAACGGAATTGTTTGATGCACTAGAATCAGGGAAAGTCAAAGCGGTATGGATTGCCTGCACCAATCCGATTGTTTCGATGCCTGATGCAAAACGCGCTGAAGCCGCATTAAAAAAAGCAGAGTTGGTCATGATTTCTGATGCCTATCACCCCACCGATACCACCAAATTTGCACACATTCTTTTTCCTGCTGCGGGTTGGGCAGAAAAAGAGGGAACAATCACCAATTCAGAACGTCGCATTACCCACCTCCAACAAGCTATTCCTGCTGCTGGTCTTTCACGCCCTGACTGGAAGATAGCAGCGGATTTTGGTTTGTATTTAGGCTCAGCGTTGAAACAAGACTGGCGTTTTGCTTTTGAGTATAAAAATGCAGAAGCTGTTTTTAATGAATATCGCGGATTAACCCGGGGAACAGATATCGACATTACAGGGCTATCCTATGCGCTACTGGATGAACAAGGCCCACAACAATGGCCTTACCCGCAAGATAAACAACCGAATCAGAGTAAACGCCTGTATGAAAATGGCATCTTTGAAACAGCCAGTGGCAAAGCATGTTTCGTTGATGTGCGCTATCACCCTGTGGCTGAAGCCACAGATGAAAACTATCCACTGTCGTTCACCACAGGACGTATTCGTGATCAATGGCACACCATGACCAAAACAGGGACGATTCCATCACTTATGCAACATGCTCCCGTACCACAATTACAAATGCACCCTGATGATGCCAGGAAACGAGGTGTTGGTGACGATGATCTGGTGCGTGTGTATTCGCGTCGTGGAGAAGTGGTATCCGCTGTGCAGATCAATACCGATGTGCGCGCAGGTTTGGTGTTTCTACCCATGCATTGGGGAGAAATGACGGCTCGTAGTGGCCGGGCCAATACGATCACGCAATCGGTGATTGACCCTGTATCCAAAGAACCCGAATTCAAACATGCTGCCGTGCAGGTAGTAAAATTTGAACCAGCGTGGCGTGGTATGCTGCTGATGGCAGGAGAAAAAATAGCACTTGGACGTACCATGATTGAAGGCTACAGCTATGGTGTGGTAGGCTGTTTGGGTAGTGATCACCCTGTAACATCGGTTGAACTGGCATGCACAAAACCGCTTAAAAATGCGCAATATAAACGCCTGGATCAGTTGCTTGAACAAGGTGAACATATTGAAACGCTAACCTATTCTGACCGTAAACTTGGCATTAACCGAAAAGCATGGCTTGATGATGGACATTTGTTGGCGGTGCGCTGGATTGGTGGTGATATGAGCGAAGCACAATGGCTGCGTAAGCTGATGTTGGAACACCGTGACGTTGGTGAACTTCGCCCCTATTTACTGGCTCCAGGTGGCCCAGTCGATAAACATGACAGCAAAGGAAAAATTGTTTGCGCCTGTAACAATGTGGGTGAACTTGAACTTAAAACTGCCATTGAAGCGGGTTCAAATTCCATTGAGACACTAAAATCATGTACGATGGCAGGCACGGGCTGTGGTTCGTGTATACCTGAAATGAAACGGCTGTTATCAGGCGTATGAGCGTAAGC
>WFOJ01000009.1 GCA_015488125.1 Mariprofundaceae bacterium | reverse complement strand
TCAGGCGCTATTACAAAGACGCCAGAATATCCGATATTCAGAATCCGAATATCGTCTATGACATGAAAGCCCGGCTGGACGAGATGCTGATGTACGAGGATGAAGAGGTTCGTCAGTTCGGCCTTGCCATTACCGCGCCCAATCCTTCCCATGCCAGGCTCTATGCACTGACTCAGGCCGCCACGGATCGCTTCAATGGACGCATGAAAATGCTCAATGACGCGATTGAACGTTGTGAGCGGGAATTCCAGGCGGCCAGGCGCAACGGCGATGAAGAAGGCGCGAAAAAAGCCAATGCCCGTCGCGCTGAACATACCAGGGCGCGGGATGAGCTGCTGATCTTCAGCGAAGGATTGTCCAAGTTCGTGCGTGCCTATGAATACTGCGCCCAGCTCATCGAGTTCGGAGATGCGGAGCTGGAGGCATTTGCCGCCTTCGCAAGGCTGCTCAAGAAGCGGCTGAAGGGCGCAACACCTGAGGAGGTGGATATAAGCGGTCTGCGCATGACGCACTATAAACTATGGTATCAGGGCGAAATGCGTGAGACATTGGAAGTGCGGGAGGAGGATGCGCTACAACCGAACAAGGGCACGGGAGGCCGTGATCCCAGAGATCGTGAACGTGCCTATCTGGCGGAATTGATCGAAAGGCTCAACGAGACCTTCGGCCAGGAAGTGACCGACAAGGACAAGGTGGCGTTTGCTGTACATATCAGCGAGAAACTGCGCGGCAACGAGATGGTCATGGATCAGGTGCGCAACAATCCGATGGAGCAGGCCATGAAGGCTGACCTCCCATCCGCCGCAAGCCGCGCTATTGTCGAAGCGATGGGCTCACATCAGAAGATGGCCAAACGCCTGCTGGGCGATGAGATGACGCGTAATCTGTTTCTGACCGTTGTGTATGAAATGCTGACCAGGGATGTAGCCGGGGATCTTATCGAGCAGGTCAGGCGCGAAAGTGACGGTTGATCCGGCATTTTAGGCTTGTCATGCAAATAGCCCTGTTTTATCCTGCACCTGAATGACGGCTGTTGGTTGACAGTCAGGAGGGTTTTGCTCACCCTTGCAGGTGTGATCTGAAGTTCGTCAATCCCCCCAGGAGGCTGCCATGGGAAACCTTCCGCCGGTGTTCGTGGTCGATGGCGCGCGCACCCCGTTTCTGAAATCTCGTAACCTTCCGGGAGCATTCAGTGCCAGTGAGCTGGCCTTGCAGGCGACCAGGCCGTTGTTGCAGCGACTGTCCATTATGCCAACAGCGATTGACGAGGTCATCATGGGTTGCGTGATGCCTTCGCCGGATGAAGCCAATATCGCCCGCGTTCTCGCCTTGCGGCTGGGTTGCGATGTGCAAACACCTGCCTGGACAGTGCAGCGCAACTGCGCCTCCGGCATGCAGGCGCTGGATTGTGCCTGTAAAGACATTCAGCTGGGTCGTGCCGATCTGGTGTTGGCCGGTGGTTGTGAAGCCATGAGCCGGGCCCCTTTGCTATGGAAAACAGAGCTGGTTGCCTGGCTGGGGCGGTGGCAGCGAGCACGCTCGCTAATGGCTCGCATGCGCCTGCTGGCGGCTTTACGGCCTGCCATGTTGCTGCCGGTGATCAGCTTGCTGCGTGGTTTGCGCGATCCGCTTATCGGCCTTACCATGGGCAGTACCGCAGAGTTGCTGGCTGAGCGTTTTGCTATTTCCCGTCAACAGATGGACAGCTTCGCTGTGCGCAGTCATCAGCGTCTGGCTGCTGCTGTCGAGCAGCATCATTTAAGTGAAGAAATCGTCCCGCTGTTCACCGATGATGGTCAGTTGTTGACGGCTGATGATGGCCTGCGTGCTGATTCCACGCTGGAGAAACTGGCAACGCTGAATCCTGTGTTTGAACCGCCGTATGGCCTGGTGACAGCGGGCAATAGTTCGCAGGTCAGCGATGGTGCGGCGGTATTGTTGCTGGCCAGTGAGACGGCGGTGGAACGTGATCGGCTGCCTGTACTGGGGCGTATCGCAGGCTGCGCCTGGGCGGCGCTGGAACCTGAGCTGATGGGGCTTGGCCCGGTATCTGCCAGCAATCAGTTGCTGGCGCATATGCAGTTACGCCATCAGGATGTGGACTACTGGGAAATCAATGAAGCGTTTGCTGCGCAGGTACTGGCCTGTCTGGCACAGTGGCAACAGCAAATGGATTGGATGCCGGATGAACAACGCCTGAATGCAGATGGTGGCGCGATTGCCATGGGGCATCCGGTGGGCGCAACCGGCGCACGGCTGGTATTGCATACCTTGCGGGTATTGCAACGGGAACAATGGCAGCGCGGCATAGCGACGCTATGCATTGGCGGTGGCCAGGGAGGTAGCATGATGGTGGTGCGCGATGCATAACTGGCAAGTCAAAACCGATCATGGCTGGACGATGTTATGGCTTGATTGTGTTGATCGTCAGACCAATACGCTGACACCGGCAGTCCTTGAAGAATTGCAGGAACTGCTGCAACAATGGCAGCAATCCCCCCCTGACGCCCTGGTGATTGCCTCAGCCAAGGCATCGGGCTTTATTGCCGGCGCTGATATTGAAGCCTTTACCCATGTGGAAGATGCACAGCAGGCTGAAAGCTGGATGTTGCAGGCGCAGGCCGTTTTCCGCCAGCTTGAAGCATTGCCCTGCCGCACGCTGGCATGGATCGATGGTTTCTGCCTTGGCGGCGGCCTTGAGCTGGCGCTGGCCTGCGATGTGCGGCTGGCCACTGATGATGAGCGCACACGCCTGGGCTTTCCTGAGGTGAAGCTTGGTATTCACCCTGGCTTTGGTGGCAGCGTGCGGGCCACACAACTGATCGGCGGCTGGAGGGCTCTGCCACTGATGCTGACAGGCCGTCAGCTCAGTGCCCGTCAGGCTAAACAACTGGGCCTGGTGCAGGAGGTTGTGCCCGCCCGTCATCGTCAGCGCGCCATCGCCCGCTGGCTACAAGGCAAGCTGCCTGCGCCACAACATCATTGGAGCAATCAGCACTGGCTGCGGCCACCTGTTGCCGCCTTGCTGCGCTGGCAGACAAGACGCAAGCTGAATGCCGCGCATTACCCGGCACCGTTTCAACTGATTGACTTGTGGCGCCAACATGGTGATCAGCCGCAACGCATGTATGGCGAGGAAGCGGCATCCGTGGCGCGCCTGATCACCGGCGACAGCGCCCGCTCACTGGTGCGTTGCTTTTTGCTGCGGCAGCAGCTGAAGCGGCAGGGTAAGCAGGCGGATATCCGTCATCTTCAGCATGTGCATGTGATTGGCGCAGGTGTGATGGGCGGTGATATCGCTGCCTGGTGCGCCCTGAAAGGCTTGCGGGTCAGCTTGCAGGATACCACTGCCGAACGCATCGCACCGGCGATGGCACGGGCAAAAGCCATGTTTCGCCAACACCTGCACAGCGCCACGGCAATGCAGGCGGCAAGCGATCGTTTACTGCCTGATGCGCGCGGCGATGGTCTGCGCACCGCTGATGTGGTGATCGAAGCTGTTTTTGAAGATAAGGATATTAAGCAGGCGGTGCTGGCCGATGCCGCGCAGCAAACGCGGGACGATGCTTTGCTGCTGACCAATACATCCAGTATTCCCCTGCATCAGCTGGCTCAGGCACTGGATGCGCCGCAACGCCTGGCCGGTCTGCATTTTTTTAATCCGGTAGCCAAAATGCCGTTGATCGAGGTCGTGCGTGGCGTGCAGACAGATGCACAGGTGTTGCAGCAGGCGCAGGCACTGACGCTGAAGCTGGGGAAGCTGCCGCTGGTGGTCAGCAGCCAGCCGGGCTTTCTTGTCAATCGTATTCTCATGCCTTACCTCATGCAGGCCATGACCATGGCCGCAGAAGGCGTTGCCATCGGGCGTATCGACGCGCTGGCCTGCGCCTGGGGCATGCCCGTCGGCCCTTTGCGTCTGGCAGATCAGGTTGGGCTGGATGTGTGTTTGCATGTGGCACGGACGCTGCTGGCTGATGATGCCGAACAAATACCAGCGCTGCTGATCCGGCATGTGGAAGCAGGACGGCTGGGTAAAAAATCCGGGCAGGGCTTTTATCGCTACCCCGAGCCTCGCTGGCGCTGGCCTGCCTGGCACAGCAGATCGGCGGCTGGTGATCAGGATATTCAGGATCGGCTGGTGTTCAGCATGCTGAATGAAGCGGTAGCCTGCCTGCACGAACAGGTGGTGGATTCGGCGGACGCGTGTGATGCCGGCATGATTTTCGGTGCCGGTTTTGCGCCCTTTCGCGGCGGTCCGATGCAAGTTATCGCCAGCATGGGTGCAGAGACCTGCAGGCAACGACTGGAAACACTGGAGGATCGCTATGGCCCGATGTTCCGGCCACATCCCGGTTGGCAGATCATATAAATGCGCCGTAGCGAATGCATAGAGCCGGGGCAGGTGCATACCATCCCCGGGTTATTCCAGCGACGGGTGGCGCTGGCACCTGAAGCGCCTGCTTTTCATTATTATCATCAACCATCAGCACAGTGGCAATGCATGGACTGGCAGACCATGGCGCATTGCGTCAATCGCTGGCAACTGGCCCTGCAGCAGGAAGACCTGCACCCCGGTGACCGCGTGGCCATCATGCTGGGCAATAATCCGTGGTGGGTGATGTTCGATCAGGCGGCGCTGGCGCTGGGATTGGTGGTGGTGCCGTTGTACGTCGCTGATCATGCCGAAAACATCGCCTATATTTTGCAACACAGTGGCAGTAAACTGCTGCTGCTCAATGGTCAGGAGCAATGGCAACGCCTGCAACCCATGCGAGCGCAACTCAATGGCCTGTTGCGCGTATTAAGCATTAAACCGTTACAGGATCCGCGCAGCAAGAATCTCGTGCATGTGGAGCAATGGCTGGCCAATGCTTCAGGCCGCTTACACCACTATCCTGCCAGACCGGAAACGCTGGCCAGTATTGTCTATACCTCCGGTACCACAGGCCCACCCAAGGGGGTGATGCTTTCGCATCGCAATATCCTGAGTAATGCCTGGGCGGGTTTGCAGCATATTCAGGTATATAGTGATGATGTGTTTCTTTCCTTTCTGCCTTTATCACATACCCTGGAACGCACCATTGGTTATTATCTGCCGATGATGGCGGGGGCGCAGGTTGCCTATGCCCGCTCCATCGCCTTGCTTGGTGAGGATATGCGCGCCATCCGACCTACGATCATGATTGCCGTACCGCGTATTTTTGAACGCATCCGCGAAAAAGCGCTGGCGGCGCTGGCGCACAAAGCGCCCTGGCAACAACGTTTGTTTGCTATGGCGCAAGGCACAGGTTGGCAGGCATTTCTTTATCAGCAGGGTAAGGCACGATGGCAGCCCCGCCTGCTGTTGATGCCGTTGTGGCAGCAGCTGGTGTTTCGCCCCTTGTTGCAAGCAGTGGGCGGGCGCATGCGTTTTGCCATTTGTGGCGGCGCCGCCCTGCAAAAAGAGGTTGGCCGCTTTTTTCTCGCTGCCGGATTGTCGTTACAGCAGGGTTATGGCCTGACGGAACACAGCCCCGTGGCCACTGTGAATCCATTGCACGACAACAGGCCACAAAGCGTCGGCACCCTGCTTCAGGGCGTGGAAGCGCGCATCAGTGAACAGGGGGAATTGCTGCTGCGCAGTCCTTGTGTGATGATGGGCTACTGGAATAATCACGAAGCAACAGCCGCTGCCATTGATGCGGAAGGCTGGTTGCACACCGGCGACCTGGTGTGCATGGATGACGATGGCTATGTCAGCATTACCGGTCGCATCAAGGATATTCTGGTGCTTTCCAATGGCGAAAAAATATGTCCGCTCGATCTTGAGGCGATGCTGATGCTGGAGCCGGAGATTGATCAGGCGCTGGTCGTGGGTGAGGGTAAACCATGGCTGGCAGCGCTGCTCGTCGTTACTCCTGAGGCGATCCGTCGCTGGCGGCAGCAGTACCCCGAAGCGGTGGATATTCTGCAACACCCGCCGCTGCTGCAATACATGCTGAAACGGGCGCAGCAGGCGACGCGGGAGTTTCCCGGCTATGCCAAAATTCGCCGCGTGGTCTTGCTGGATAGCCCCTGGACGGTGGAAAACAACTTGCTGACGCCAACCCTGAAACAACGCCGGACTGCGATTTTGGCACGCTATCAGGATGTGACAGAAGCGCTTTACGACAGCAGCATGAGCAGCGCATTCAGGGTAAAATCTTGAAGCAATGAACGGGTTTGACAAGATCAGTGAGGCGCTTATGCTGGCTCCATCACAGATAGCGGAGGAAGTATGCAAGTAATTGGTGTCGATATCGGTTTTGGTTTTACCAAGGCCACCGATGGCAAACAGTTTCGCGTATTCAAATCCATTTACGGCGAAGCAGTTGATTTTCAGTATCAGGAATC
>WFOJ01000008.1 GCA_015488125.1 Mariprofundaceae bacterium | reverse complement strand
ATATACGACCTGTTTGCGGCGAATAGCAGCGCTATTTAACAAAAACAGGGCGAAGATTTGGCCAATATCCGCTTTTTCGCAGTAGATTGATCAAAGCCCGACAGACTCCTAGGCGCCTGTCGGACTTTGGCAATCGTCACGAGAAATAGCGGGATTGAGCCAAATATACGATCTGTTTGCGGCGAATAGCAGCGCTATTTAACAAAAACAGGGCGAAGATTTGGCCAATATCCGCTTTTTCGCAGTAGATTGATCAAAGCCCGACAGACGCCTGGCCATTATTTCCTGGCCAAATCGTTCATCACTGAATGCAAACGCCTGTTCACCTCAGGATTCGCGCTGGCCAGGGGTAACATCACGCGAAAACAAGCACCTTCGCCTTCCTTACTGATCACACTGATATCGCCGCCATGGGCATCAACAATACGCTTGCAAATCGCCAGACCAAGGCCAGCGCCACCCTTTTCGCGGGCTCTGGCACCATCTGAACGATAGAACCGCTGAAACAACTTTGCCTGCTGCGCCTGCGGAATCCCCGGCCCCTCATCCTGAACCTCGACCACCGCATGCTCACCTTCGGCATACAAACGCACATCCACGCGCTGCCCGGCCGATGAATGCTTGTAGGCATTGTTCAGCAGATTATAGACCACCCGCTCCAGTGCGCTGCCATCGCCCAGTACCTGCACATCCTCCGCAATATCGGCCTCCAGCGCTATTTTTTTCTCGCTGTACAGCATCAGATGCTGCTGATAAACCTCCTGCATCAGCAGTGAAAAATCCACCACTTCCTGCGCTAATTCCAACTGCCCGGCATCCGCCCGGGCAAGCATCAGCAAATCGTTGACGATGCGCTCCATGCGCTCAACCGCCGACAAACTGTGGCGGAGCATTTGCCGGTATTCCTCGGCGCTACGCTTTTTGCGCATGGCCACCTCAATTTCCCCCTTGAGGATGGTCAGCGGAATACGCAGCTCATGGGACGCATCCGCGGTAAAGCTTTTCTGCGCCTCAAAACTGTTTTCCAGAGCCTGAAACATGCGGTTCAGCGAATTGACCAGTTCACTGATTTCCTTTTCATTGGCTTTTGATGTCAGGCGGCGACTGAGGTCACCGGCGGCCACTGCTCTGGCTGTGCGGTTAATCTCCTTGATCGGACGCAAGGCGCGCAAGGCCATGGCATAGCCTGCCCAGGCACTGATCACAATCGAGAGTACACCAAGAATACCGCCCACCCAGTATAGCAACGCAAAAAAGCCCTGAATCTGCACCGTGCTTTGCGCCAGCAACAGCACAGCCACCATCTGCCCCCGCCGATGCACAGGCAATGCCAGTACGCGCATGTTTTTTTTGCCCCACAAGGTATTGGTCGAAACAAACGCCACATCCCGCCCCCGCAGCACCTGGCGGTAGATGGCAATAATATGACGATCCCGACGACCCATCAGATCTTCTCCGGCAGTAAACGCCACCGCACCGCGAACCGACACCAGTTGCACAGAGCCGATAAACGCATGGGAAAAACGATGCAATAAAAACGACCAGTCATAAACCCGGTGATGTTCAAGCTGTTGCACCAGGGTCGATGCCTCATGATACAGGGTTTCGTCCAGCTGCTGATACACCTGACGCGAAAGCAGGGCGTAAAGCAATATCCCCGACACCACCAGAATAACGGATTCCACCACCACATAAAGCAGTGCCAGTCGCGCCCGAAAGGTATGCATAAAGCGGTTACGCAGGCGCTCTATCATGCGTTCCATCATGTGGACATCTTACCGTCCATACAGCGCGTTCATGGCGGCTGCCAACTGCCAGCAACGATCAGTAGCGGCTGGCAGCGTCTGCATGCGCCAGCGCCAGTTTCCCTCCAGTGTTCCCGGTGTGTTAAAACGCGCAGGCGCCGGTAAGGCCAACAAATCCTGCATGGGCAAAATAGCCAGCGTGGCCACCGAGGCCAGTGCCGCCCGAATCAACGGCCAGGGCATATCATCGGTTGCGCACGCCAGATAATCCTTCATATGCTGCTGCGTCGCAGGCGGCAGTTCCTCAAACCAGCCACAGCTGGTGTTGTTATCATGCGTGCCGGTATAGACGACGCTGAGCAACTCGTGATTATGCGGCAAAAAAGGGTTGTCCGCCTCGCCACCGAAAGCAAACTGCAATACCTTCATGCCTGGCAAGGCAAACTGCTGTCGCAAGGCCGTTACCTCTTCGGTGATCAGACCGAGATCTTCAGCAATCAGCGGCAACGCCCCCAGATCCTGTTGCAGCGCCGCAAGCAGCGCTGCGCCAGGAGCCTTGATCCATTCGCCCACGCGTCCATGTTGATATTGCGCCGGAATGGCCCAGT
>WFOJ01000007.1 GCA_015488125.1 Mariprofundaceae bacterium | reverse complement strand
CTGCACACAGTGTTATGAAGAAAATATCCTCAAGCTGATGTAGCTTCTTCCTGTTGATACGAGGGTCAGGAATCTCTGAGAAATATGACAGAATAGCGGGTTTGTTATTTGTAGAACTCATTTCCGCACTAGGGAATAAGGATTCCCAAGGCCAGCATGCCAGGATTTTAATGCGATTGCCCTGTCCAGATCGGGCGCAACCAAAATATCTGATTCGCGGTCTGGAGACCGCTCCTGCATTGGCAATACCTCGTGGTTCGCAGCGTGACAGCCGTTCTCACGGAAAACTGTACACCAGATTAACAGATGTTTCGCTATCCGTGCGCCTGAAGCCTGCCACCGGTTTGGTGTTGCTATGGGTTTTGTAGCCCAGCCTGACCACCAGGGCATGACTTAACTTGTTGCTCATCGTCGTCGTGGTTTCATAAACCGTGCCTTTTTTGCCAAACTCTGATTCAACATTCTCCGTAAAAGCCACTGCCGGGCTGACTTGCCATGTGGCATGAAGCGCACCACGCCCTATGGCATCGGTTTCTTTCAGCTTGCTTTTCAGACGACCCTGACGCGGCCCCAGCCCCAGCTCCATACTGGCCTGAAGACGATCGCTGTGCAAAAACTGGTAACCAAGCCCCAGTGTTTCACTGATGCGATGATCGTAACCACTGAAGCGGTCTTTATCATATTCCAGCGTCATCAAAACATACAGATACTGATTAACATTGTAACGCCCCTCAACATCCGCTTTGTAGCGTTCGCTGCTGGTAACACCACGGTCTGAAACCACAGTGGCCGTACCACCAAGCGAAAACATCCATGCCTCGATTGCATAAGCAGCTTTGGCTGCGCCGTTCAGTGTGCGCGTCCGGGTATTCCCCGCTGTTTGCAGCCCTCCCAGTTCGGCTTCGCCACGCCAGTGAGAGCCATCATCAGCAAAACAAGGCGTGATCACAAGGCTGACCGTCACCATCGCTCCCCATACTGGCCTGACCGCTCTCAGCGCCCGCATTCTCATCATCTGTTTCTGGTATTTACTCATCATCTCGCTCACTTAATACTTGTCGGGAAAACACATCAGGCGTGCAATGTATGGAAGCGCGTATGGCTGTGCAAGCAACTGATGATAAGACAAACGTCGTCACGACCAGCTACTGCATGGCACGATACACCATGTGGTTTGTTTTTGGACATTATCCGCCGAAAAAAACAGTATTGCCGCCTGCCTGGTGAGTCTCAGAAATCAATATGCCAGCCTGCTTGTCTGCCCCCTGCGCTGAGGCAACCCGTCTCGCACAACCATGACAGGCCTGCTGCTGATAAAAGCCTCGTGAGTTTTTGGCATATTGATGTCCGGGATCACCCTATACTCCATTGCGCACCTGGCATCGTGCGCCAGAGGAACAGGAATGCGATACCTTCCCCATACCGGGGCTGATCGTGCGGCAATGCTGGAACGCATTGGCGCAGGTGATATCAACGCCCTTTTTGCCGATATTCCGGCACAGTTTCACCTGCAACCGGGCAGTCTTGACCTGCCGACGGCCAAAAGTGAAGCAGCCATTGTCCACGAATTCACCAAAGCAGCCGAACAAAACCGCCATGCTGCCAGCCACCGCTGCTTTTCAGGCGGCGGCACCTATTATCATTTTATTCCGGCCGTGGTGGATTATATCATTTCCCGTGGTGAATTTCTGACGGCCTACACCCCTTATCAGCCTGAAATATCACAAGGCACGTTGCAGGCCTTGTTCGAGTTTCAGACCATGGTTGCCCGCCTGCTTGGCATGGATATTTCCAACGCCTCCATGTATGACGCGGCAACCAGCGTGGCTGAGGCTGCCCTGATGGCCCGGCGCGTGACCCGATGCCGCCGCGTCATCGCCGCAACAAGCGTGAATCCGCGTTATCGTGCAGTATGCGAGAATTATTTGTCGCGGCTGGATGGCGAATATTGCAGCATTCCCTGTGCCGATGGCTTCCACACGGATATTACGCCACTGGTCGATGCGGTTGATGATCAGACCGCCTGCGTTATTGTGCAATACCCGGATGTTTTCGGTTCGGTGTACGACATGAGCGCGCTGCGCCAGGCCTGCGATGCCCATGGCGCGCTGCTGGTGCTGGCCTTTTCTGATGCTTCGCTGTTTGGCATATTGCAAACACCGGGTGAACTGGGCGCGGATATCGCTGTTGGCTCCGGTCAGGCGCTGGGCATCCCCATGGCCTACGGCGGGCCTCACCTTGGCCTGTTTACCTGCCGCAAGAAATTCATGCGGCAAATGCCGGGCCGTTTGTGCGGCATGACCACGGATCAACGGGGACGCCGAGGCTTTGTGCTGACCCTCTCTACCCGTGAGCAGCACATCCGCCGTGAAAAAGCCACTTCCAATATTTGTTCCAATCAGGGCTTGATGTGTACCGCTGCCGCTACCTATATGAGTTTGCTGGGTGATGCCGGACTGGCGCAGGTTGGCCAGCGCAGCGCTGCCGCGATGACGCGCCTGATCCATGGACTGCCGGCGCATGTACAGGCTGCTGCTGGCACTCATTTTCATGAAACGGTGATCAGCTTTGCCTCGGCCAATGCCCGCCAGGCCTTTCTTGCCAAGGCGGCACGGCAGCAAATATTCGCCGGCATTCCGCTGGAACGACTCTTCCCTGACACACAGCCCCGTCATCTGCTGGTGGCTACCACCGAGATGATTGAAGCGGCTGATATTGATGATTTCCTCGCTGCACTGGAGGCAAGCCGATGAACACCATGGCCAGCACAGGTCTGCAACATGAAGAACCGTTGTTGTTTGAGTATCAACACACCGATGCCGACAGCATCAGTCTGCCAGGCGTGGACGATGCCTTGCCTGTGTCACTGCAAGCGCACTGCCGCCAGCAGGCAGCAGGAATTCCGGGACTGGCAGAGCCGGAAAGCGTGCGTCATTTTGTGCGCCTGTCGCAATGGAATCATGGCATTGAAAGCGGTTTTTATCCACTGGGCTCCTGCACCATGAAATATAACCCGCGTGTCAACGAGCAGCTGGTGCGATTGCCGGGGCTGGCTCATGTTCATCCGGATCAGCCGGATGATACCGTGCAGGGACTGCTCGCCCTGCTCCATGGCTTGCAGCAGGCGCTGGGTGAGATTGTCGGCCTGCCGCATGTAACCTTGCAACCGGCTGCCGGTGCGCATGGTGAACTGACGGGCATGATGCTGATTCGCGCTGCCCTGGATGCGCGGGGTGAATCCCATCGTCGCACGGTGCTGATTCCTGATTCAGCCCACGGCACCAACCCTGCCTCTGCTTCGCTTTGCGGCATGCGCTGTGTGGAACTGAAGTCCGGCTCCGATGGTCGTCTCGACCTCGACGCCCTGGATGCAGCGCTGGATGGCGACGTAGCGGCGTTGATGCTGACCAATCCCAACACCGCCGGTGTATTCGAACGGAATATTGCCGACATCTGTGCCCGCGTGCATGCAGCCGGTGGTTTTGTGTATGGTGATGGCGCCAACCTGAATGCGCTGATCGGTAAGGCGCGTCCCGGGGACATGGGCATTGACTGCCTGCATATCAACGTGCATAAAACCTTTTCCACGCCACACGGCGGCGGCGGCCCCGGCGGCGGGCCGGTTGCCGTTAACGATGCGCTGGCTCCTTTTTTGCCTGTGCCGCGCATTATCCGTGAAGGCGAGACGTATCGCCTGCAACACACGGATGGGCAATCCATCGGCCATGTGCTGGGCAGTATCGGACAAGTGGGCGTGCTGTTGCGCGCCTGGGCCTATATCCTGGCTTTTGGCCGTGAAAAGCTGCATCTGATTGCCGAAGACGCAGTGCTGAATGCCAACTATGTGCTGGCGCGGCTGCAAGATGCCTATGATGTGCCCTTCCCCGGCCTGTGCAAGCATGAATGCCTGCTTACCGATCACCGTCAGGAAAAGCAGGGCATCAAGACGCTGGATATTGCCAAACGCCTGATTGATATGGGTTTTCATCCGATGACGGTGTACTTCCCGCTGATTGTGCATGGGGCCATGCTGATCGAGCCGACGGAAACCGAATCCAAAGCTACACTGGATGCCTTTTGCGATGCCATGCTGGAGATTGCCGCAGCCTGCGAGGCGGGCGATACAGCTGCTTTGCATGAAGCGCCCGTATTACCGTTTCGTCAGCGACTGGATGAAACCACTGCCGCACGCAAGCCTGTATTGACCTGGCCACAAACGGAACAGGCATGAGCAAGCGGCCACGGCATGTGCATATCGCCGGCATCGGCGGCACAGCCATGGCCGCTGTTGCCTTGCTGGCCAAGGCACAGGGCTGGCACGTCACAGGCTCGGATGAGGCGGTGTATCCGCCCATGTCCGAGGTGCT
>WFOJ01000006.1 GCA_015488125.1 Mariprofundaceae bacterium | reverse complement strand
GGTGGCTAATCGCCATTGCCCTGGCCTGGCTGATGGTCAGCAACATCCGCTTTATTTCCGGCAAGGATCTTGATTTGCGCGAGCGCAAGCCTTTCACCGTTATTTTGCTGATGATCGTGGCTCTGACGGTGATCATGATTGATCATGAACGGATTCTGTTTACCCTGTTTATGGCCTATTGCCTGCACGGGCCGATGATCAGTCTCTGGCACTGGCGCAAGGCATCGCGCCTCCGCCTTTTACGTCGCCAGCGGCGGGCTGAACGCAGGCAAGCCAGACAAGCAGCCACTGCGCCACTTGCAAACCCTGACCACAACCCATCAAGCGAGGATGACACAACACCATGAGTTTTACGCTGCGCAAAAGCACCGCTGTTGATACGCTGCACCTGAACGTGCAGGAATATGTTCATGAAGCCACTGGCGCACTGCACGTTCACCTTGCTGCCGATGATGTGCAAAACGCATTTCTCGTCGCTTTTCGCACCGTGCCTGAGGATTCCACTGGTGTGGCCCATATTCTGGAACATACGTCGCTGTGTGGCAGCCGGCGTTATCCAGTGCGCGATCCGTTTTTTATGATGATTCGCCGCTCGCTGAATACCTTCATGAATGCTTTTACCGCCAGCGACTGGACGGCCTATCCCTTTGCCACCTGCAATCGCAAGGATTTTGATAACCTGTTACAGGTTTATCTGGACGCAGCGTTTTTCCCCAATCTGGATCAAATGGATTTTTTGCAGGAAGGTCACCGACTGGAATTTGCCGATATGGAAAACCCGCAAAGTCCACTGGAATTCAAGGGAGTGGTGTTTAACGAAATGAAGGGGGCAATGAGTTCGGCCAGCAGTCAGCTATGGCAGGCTATCAGCGAACACCTGTTTCCGACGCAGACCTATCACTATAACTCTGGCGGCGATCCGGCGCATATTCCTGATCTGACCCATGAACAGCTCAAGGCATTCCACGCCACTCATTATCACCCCGGCAATGCGATATTCATGACCTATGGCAATATCCCGGCAAAAGAGCATCAGGCGGTGTTTGAAGCGCAGGTCTTGCAACATTTTACGCGATCTGATCTGCATATTCGCGTTGGAGAAGAGCAGCGTTTCACTGCCCCGAAGCGGGTGACGTGCAGCTATGCGACAGAGCCAGGCCAACCGCTGGCGCGCAAAACGCATATTGTCGTATCCTGGTTACTGGGTAAAAACACCGATGCGGAAAACGTGCTCACCGCGCATCTGCTCAATGGCGTATTGCTGGATCATGGCGGCTCGCCCTTGCGCAAGGCACTGGAGCAAAGCGAACTTGGTGATGCGCCTTCGCCCATGTGCGGGCTGTGCGATTCAACGCTGGAGATGATATTCAGTTGCGGTTTTGAAGGCTCGGAGGCAACACATGCCGAAGCAGCGGAAACACTGATACTGGATACCTTGCGACAGGTGGCCGAACATGGCGTGCCTTTTGAAGATGTGGCGGCACAATTGCACCAACTGGAGCTTTCACAACGGGAGATTACCGGAGATGGCCACCCTTATGGCCTGAGCCTGATGCTGCATGGGCTGACACCAGCGCTGCACGATGCCCCGATTGCCGATGTGTTTGATATTGACGGTATATTGCGCAAGCTGGGAGAAAAAATCCGCGATCCTGATTTTATCCGCCAACAGGCGCAGGCATTGCTGGACAACCCGCATCGCGTCACCCTGGTGATGACGCCGGACGCTGAACTGGCGGCCAAACAGGAAGCAGCGGAACGTCAGCGTCTGGAGACCATTCGCGCCAATATGAGTGAAGACGATGTTGCCACCGTGATCGCTCAGGCTCGTGCCCTGAAACAGCGCCAGGAAACAGTCGATGATCCCGAGCTATTGCCGAAAGTCACGCGGGAAGATATTCCCGCAACGGTGGATTATCCACAGTTACAGGCGCAGGAAACCGTGGCAGGTATGCGCTACAGCCGCTATGCCTGCCCCACCAACGGGCTGATCTACGCGGAGTTGATTGCCGATGTGCCAGCCATGGATGAGCAGGCACAGACCATGCTGCCGCTGTTCGTCCGCATGATGGATGAGCTGGGCAGTGGTGGTCGCGATTATCAGCAAACGCAGGCCTTGCAGGCAGCCGTCACCGGTGGTCTCAGTGCTTTTGTCAGCATTCGTTCCGACCCTGAACAGGCCGATCGTTATCATAGCCATTTTATCCTCTCAGCCAAAGCCTTGCAGCGTCATCAGCAGGCCTGCCTGACACTGATGCGGGAAACGCTGGATGCCCTGCGGCTGGATGAAAGCGAGCGCATGCGTGAACTGATTGCTCAGGCGCGGCTGCGCAGCGAACGCAGTGTGGTCAGTCAGGGGCATGTGCTGGCCATGCGTGCAGCCGCTGCTCGCCTGAATCCGCTGGCTGCGGCGGAACACCAGCAATCCGGGCTGGCTGGCATTCAATGGCTGAAGGCCTTGGATCAGCGCATCAGGGAGGATGCAGGCATGGTGGATATGCAGCATACGCTGAGCCGCATTTATGAAGCGCTGCGTCACAGCACATGGCAGGCCCTGTTCATCGGCGAGCAAGCGGCATTGGCGGAGCTGCAACAACAGGCAAGCGAATTATGGCGTGGTCTGCCACAAACAGCGCCTGCCGAACCGCTGACGCTGGCCGCGCCTGCCAGCGATGAAGTCGTGCAACAAGCCTGGGTGACCAGTACCCAGGTCAACTTTTGCGCCCGCGCCTGGAAAGCCGTCGGTATCGAAGATGAGGATGCAGCGGCGCTGCAAGTGCTGGCG
>WFOJ01000005.1 GCA_015488125.1 Mariprofundaceae bacterium | reverse complement strand
TTGCCAACATTGGAATGCCCGGCAGCCACCAGCTGCGGCAGTCCAGCATCAGGAACCTGACGACTATCGGCCGCCGCCAGTACAAAGTGCGTTTGTGCCCACTGAATTTCCATCCGCCCAAGCATGCCGCCTTGCCATGACAAACTCAACCCGACTTGTTCTGCAGCTTTGGCAAAGCCCGATGGTACCCGCCAGCTTGTGCAACAACGAGCGGTTCATGTGTTCCATGCCTCCTATGCCGCAGTTTCCAGGTTACCTGTGCGTTGGTTGATCCGCTGCTTTCGTACAGATCTGCGCCGAGGTAGTAACGGCATTTAATTCGCATCGTGTTGTTCAATCAACGCCCATCTGCTCCAACCAGGTCATCCACGCCCGTTGACATTAACACTTCCACCATTTCACTCGCGGTTGTACGATCTTGTGCTCATCGGGTTTTTTCCTTGGAGTCTGTCGAACTTTGACAAAGTTACTACGAAAACCGGATATTGGCCACATCTTCGCCCTGTCTTTGTTAAAATAACGCTGCTATTCGTCGTCAACAGGTCGTCTATTTGGTTCAATTCCACGTCGTGACGATTGCCAAAGTCCGACAGACTCCTTGAAAAATCGAAAGTTCGCCCGATGATGCCGTTCACACTACAGATGATTGTTGTCATTGCAGAAGCGGTATTGTACCAGCGAAACGGGGATACCACGAAGGCAGGCATTGATCCACTGTTTCAAAACGAGGACAAGAGTGCATATATTAATGATATTATCAGGTCGATGCTGGCATGAAACGATTTTTTCAGCTTGAGACGGCAGGCGGCATACTGCTGATTGGCGCAACTGCGCTGGCCATGCTGATGGCCAATTCACCACTGGCATCGTGGTATGCCATGTTTCTGGATATGCCGGTGGTATGGCAGATCGGTAGCTTTGCCATTGATAAGCCGCTGCTGTTATGGATCAACGATGGTTTGATGGCGCTGTTCTTTTTTACGGTTGGTCTGGAGCTTAAGGAAGAATGGCTTCAGGGGGATCTTTCCACACCGGCGCAACGCCTGCTGCCGGCGATTGCCGCTGTGGGCGGTATGGTGGCGCCAGCCGCCATGTATCTGGCCATGAATTATGATGATCCGCTGGCTGTCAGCGGCTGGGCGATTCCAGCGGCGACCGATATTGCTTTTGCGCTGGCTGTGCTGTCGCTGCTGGGTTCAAGCGTCCCCAGGGGACTGAAAGTGTTTCTCGCTTCGCTGGCGATTTTTGATGACATCGGGGCAATTGTCATTATCGCCGTGTTTTATACGGCGCATATTTCCCTAATGGCCCTGTTGGTCGCCATTAGCTGTCTGCTGGGCCTGTTGCTGTTGCGCCATCTGAAGGTGTATACCAAAAGCGCGTACATCATCATCGGCATCATCATGTGGGCATCATTACTGAAATCCGGCGTGCATGCCACGCTGGCGGGGGTATTGCTGGCCATGTTTATTCCGCTTGCGCCGCCGCACAGGCAGCGCCCTTCCATGTTGCACACCATGAAAAAGGATTTGCATGGTACGGTGACGTTTTTTGTGCTGCCGCTGTTCGCCTTTGCCAATACCGGCCTGAATTTCTCCGGCATGCGTTTGGAGCAGTGGCTGCATCCTGTTCCCGTGGGCATCGCTCTAAGCCTGTTTCTGGGTAAACAGCTGGGCATTTTCGGCAGTTGCTGGCTGGCTATTCGTCTGAAGCTGTGTGGCGCGCCGGCAGGCTGTAGCTGGCTGACACTGTACGGTGTTGCCGTGTTATGCGGTATCGGCTTTACCATGAGTTTGTTCATCGGTTCGCTGGCTTTTGAGGCCAGTGGCGTCAATATGCTGTTCGATGAGCGCCTCGGCATTCTCGCCGGTTCGCTGTTGTCTGCGATGCTGGGCTATCTGATACTGCGTTACAGTCTAATGCGTGATCAGGGGAAGTGAGGGAATCGCCACATTCGTATTGTCGGTAGCCAGTGTCTGCAAAAAGCTGAGTAGTTGCTGCTGTTCTTCACGGCTGAGCTGAAGCGGTTTCAGCTCGTTGCCGCCGCCTTTTAGCACCCCACCCTTGTTGTAGTGGCTGATCACCGCTTTCAGCGAATGATAAACGCCGTTATGCATATAAGGTGGCGTGCGTGAGACATGACGCAACGATGGCGTGCGAAAGGCATTGTGGTGGCGTGATTGCCCTGTGATTTCCGCATAGCCCGGATCCATGGAATCCAGGCCGATATTGTGAATGCCGGAATCGGTAAAGGCGGGTGGGGTGTGACAGCGAACGCAACCCGCCTTGCCGCGAAACAGGGCAAAGCCCTTGATGGCAGCGGCGCTGATCGCCTTGCGTTCACCTGCGATCCAGCGGTCAAACGGGGTGTCGTTACTCTTTAGTGATAAGATAAAGGCGGCCAGCGCTCTAGCGACAAAGGCGCGCGATGTATCTTTCTCACCAAAAGCCTCCAAAAACAGCTGGCCATACGTCCATTCAAAGCCGCCGGAACGAAATTGCGTATGAGGCGCCAGTGATTCAATGTGCTGGGCAATAGCCGCCGGCAGCGATTCATCGACTCTGGCATCCCAGAAATAGTGCCGCTGAAACTTGGTGTTGAGCAAGGATGGTACCTGGCGTTCGAGGCGCTGAACGGTTGATGTTGTGCTACTGAAATCATCAGGGAGCGAAAAGGCAAACCCCGGATGATGGCAGGTGGCACATGAGCGATGGTTTGTGCCGAGTAGGCGAGGATCAAAAAACAACTGGCGCCCCAGTTTGGCAAGGGCGGATGAGGGCTGTTGTCCGGCAACAGGAAGCCGCCATTGTTGGCGGTCAAAGCTTTTGCTTGCTGTTGCCTTCGCCAGTCCGAACGACGGCCATGAGCATAACAACAGGGCCAGCAGACAGCAGCTGAAAATGTGTTTTAACATGGCCTAGCGCCAGGGGTCGAGCATACCCAATTGCTCAAAGCCCTGCTGACGGTAATGGCAGGCATCACAGTGGCCACAAGGGCGGCCATCTGCCTGTGGCGCATAGCAGGAGCGCGTCTGGGCATAATCAACACCCAGCTTCAAACCAAGTTGAATAATCCCGGCTTTATCCATATCAATCAGTGGCGCAACCACTTGCAGTTGCCGCTCATGGCTTTGCCCTGCCTTTGTCCCCAGGTTCACCGTTCGGGCAAAAGCCTGCAAAAATTCAGGCCGACAATCAGGGTAGCCGGAATAATCACGGATATTGGCGCCAATCACCAGGCGTGAGGCCGCCAGCGTTTCTGCCAGGGCTGCCGCCAGTGAAAGAAAAATCAGGTTTCTGGCTGGCACATAGGTCACGGGAATGCCTGAATCATCGTGGGCATCCATGGGCACATCAACATCATCGGTCAGGGCTGAGCCGCCGATGCTGCGCAAATCAACGCTGATCACGCGATGCGAACAGGCGCCCATGGAAGATGAAATGCGTGCTGCCGCCTCCAGTTCCACGCGATGCCGTTGACCATAGTCAAAGGCCACGGTATGACATTTCCAGCCCTGCTGCCGGATTGCCCAGGCCAGCGCCGTTGAGGAATCCAGGCCACCGGAGAGCAGTACGACAGCCGTGGTATCAGACGCCGGTGGCATTCGCGCCCCAGATGATTTTGTGCAACTGAAGATTCAGCCGTACCGGCAACTGATCCTCCAGCATCCAGGCGACAAGATCGGCAGCATCCAGTTCACCCCAGACAGGCGATAATAATATTTCTGCGGGGGTATCGGGCAGGTCAGCCTCAATTCTTTCCTTGCACCATTCATAATCGTTACGATCACGCAGCACAAACTTGATTTCGTCATGTTCCTGAAGCAGAGCAAGATTACCCCATAAATGACGTTGTTGCTCGCCGCTGGAGGGGGCCTTGATATCGAGTATTTTTTGCACGGAAGGCGGCACATCAGAAATATCAAAAGCGCCGGATGTTTCCAGTTGCACATTGTATTTGCGGATCACAAGCGCCTTGAGCAAATCAATGCATTCCGCCTGCTCCAGCGGCTCACCGCCTGTGACCAGCACCAGTGACGGTGCATAGTCTGCCACTTTGGCAAGCACTTCGTCCACGCTCATGGCCGTGCCGGCATCTGGCCGCCAGGCCTGTGGCGTATCACAATAAGTGCAGCGCAAGGAGCAACCGGCAAGGCGAACAAAGGTACAGGGAACACCTGCCAGCGAGCTTTCCCCCTGAATGCTCTGGTAAATCTCATGAATATACAACATCGCTTCTCCTTTGTGCTGCCTGTGCGTATCCATTGCCGTTTTCCACCTGCTATTCTTCGCTGTGGATGACGAACAGCAAAGACCTATGGTTGCGCCATCAGCTGCCGCGCCTGCTCTGCTGCCGAAGATGCCGGAAAACGTGTGATCAGGCGCTTAAGCGTCTGGCGAGCGCCGGTGGCATGCAGCGCCAGTTCTGCCTTGGCCTTACCGAGCATGGCCGATGCCAGTTTGCCGCCTTCTGGCGTTTTTTCAATATAACGCTGAAACATCGACAGCGATTCCCTGTAGTGCTTCTGGGCCAGCAGGCTTTCCGCCAGCCAGTAAAGCCCTGAGGCACTGTATTCACCATCGGGGAAATCGTTTAACTGCTGACGGAAAGCGCGCACTGCTTCATCGTAGCGGGCGCTTTTATAGGCCAGGTAGGCGGTGGAATAAAGGTTTTTTTCCAGTTCCTTGTCTTGCACTGAGCGCGATGCAGGCCCGCTGCCATCATTTGTCGCAGGGGCGTTGACTGCGCTGGCCGGCATGATTGTTCGGGAGCGTTTGGTGGTATGTTTTTTCTGTTGCCCTGAAGCTGGTCGCGTAGCGGGTTTTCTTGCCAGTAATTCATTATGCTGACCTGCCAGGGCCAGTATTGCCTGCTGTTGCTGCTGCTGTTGCTGCTGGATGTGTTGCAGGCTGACGTTTTGCTGCTCAACCGCCTGCTGCAAGGCAATGATCCGCTGATCAAGTTGCGCCAGCGTGCTTTTCAATTGTCGGTTGTTCTGCGCAACTTGCGCCAATTGGTCAAGCACCAGCTGGCGATCCTGATGCCAGTTGACGGTATCTTCCCGGTGATTTGCGCAACCTCCCGCCATAAGAACAGAAACGGCCACTGCCAGAGACAGTGACCGTTGCATTCCCGAAGACGGAAGATCAGCGGGCGACGATGTCCGCACGCCGGTTCTGAGCCCAGCAGGTTTCGCCGGATTCGGTGCAGGCAGGGCGTTCTTCGCCAAATGACACCGTGTCGATACGCGACGCTGCTACACCATGGCTGACCAGATAGTCTTTCACCCGGTCGGCACGCGCCTGACCCAGCGCCAGATTGTATTCACGGCTGCCACGCTCATCACAATTGCCTTCAACAGTGACGGAAACACCGCCATGATCTTTCAACCAGTTCACATAACCATCCAGCACAGTGGTCGCCGCAGAGTCAATATCCGAGCGATCATAGGCAAAGTAAACAGAATTGGATGTCGGCTTGGGCGCCAACGTTGGCGCAGCAGTCTGTGGTGCGGGCGCCGGTGTGGCTGGCTTGGTAACAGGTGCCGGTTTCGCAGGCTGAGATGTTGTCTCATGTTTTGTCGTACTACAGCCGCTCAGCCCAAGGCCAAGCACTACTGCAATTGCAACGAAGGCACGTTTGAGTGTCATGCTATGCATTGTGGTTCCTCCCATTTTATGTCACCAGAGAAAACGTTCTGATGAAAAACGCCGGGAATTGAACACCAAACTGGTGTCGATGTCCAGCCTTCTTACCACGAGCGTGCCAGTTGCGCCCCCAGCCAGGCCAGTGTCAGACACAGCAGTAACTGGCCAAGAATATAGCCCAGGGCCATGCCAAAGGCTCCTTCTTCGAGCAAATGGATGGATTCAACGGAAAAAGTGGAAAACGTGGTAAAAGCACCAAGAAAGCCAACCGTGATCGCCATACGCAACAACTCCCCCGCTGTACTGCGTTCGATCAGCCAGATAAACAAAAAGCCCAACAACAAACTGCCAATGGCATTAACAGCAAATGTTCCCCAGGGAAAACCGCCGCCACTCAGGCGCTGAATCGCCGAAGCCATCAACCAGCGACACATGGCGCCACAGGCGCCACCTGTTGCCACGGCCAGAAGCTGCCACTTCACCGCCTGCTCCTACGTTCGGCAATCCATGCCAGACGTTGTTTCATGGTGCGTTCAAAACCGCGCTCCACCGGCTGATACAGGGGGGCTGGCCTGCCCATTTCTTCGGGAAAGTGGTGTTGGTTGACAATAGCATCCGGCGCATCATGGGCGTACTGATAATCCCGACCATGGCCCAGCGATTTCATCAGCTGTGTCGGCGCATTGCGCAAATGCAGGGGAACCCCCAGACTGGCCGTCTCACGCGCCAGTTTCCGCGCTGCCTTCTCAGCCTTGTAAAGCGCATTGCTTTTGGGGGCCAGCGCCAGATAGACAGCCGCCTCAAACAGCCCCTGCTCGCCTTCAGGCGAACCCAGCATTTCAAACATTTGTGCTGCTGCCATGCATATCTCCAGCGCCTTCGGGTCGGCCAGTCCGACATCTTCGCTGGCCATGCGAATCAGTCGCCGTGCCAGATAGCGCGGTTCATCACCTGCTTCCAGCATGCGCGCCAGCCAGTAGCAGGCGGCATCGGCATCGGAATCGCGCACCGATTTATGCAGGGCGGAAATCAGATCGTAATGGTAATCACCCTGCCGATCATGCGCAGCCTGTTTGCGTGACCATTGCTGCTGCACATCAGCCAGTTGCCAGTCCCGCTCGGCATCGGTTTCCAGCAGGGTTTGCAAGGCATTGAGGGCATAACGGGCATCGCCATCGGCCATCTCCGCCAGCCATTGTAGAGCTTCTTCAGTAATGCGCAACGGCGCGCAGTGCTGCACCGCCCGTTGCAGGATGCGCAGCACTGCCGCTGAGGGCAAAGGTTCCAGCACAATCACCCGGCAGCGCGACAGCAAGGCGTTGTTGATCGAAAACGACGGATTCTCGGTGGTTGCACCGATCAGCAGCAGACTGCCTTCTTCCAGCGAGGGCAGCAGCACATCCTGCTGCGCCTTGTTAAAGCGGTGAATTTCGTCGAGAAACAGAATATGACAGCGCTGCTCTTCCCTGGCTGTATCAATCAGCTTCTGTACTTCGCGCTTGCCTGCCGAGACGGCTGACAAACAGGTCATCGGCAGCCCAGCGCGACGCGCCATCATATGTGCCAGCGTCGTCTTGCCAACGCCCGGTGGGCCCCAGAAAATACAACAGGCCGCCTTGCCTTCTTCCAGCATATGGCGCAACCAGCCATCAGCAGCCAGCAAATGCTCATGACCTTCAATATCGTCCAGTTGCTGTGGCCGCAGGCGATGTGCCAGCGGCACATGACTGGTCGTTTCCACTGTCATACAATCAGAAGGTTTTGCTCAGCGCCACGCCAAGCGTCTGGCGACGGTCGCGGTATTTACCGGCATAGCTGCCTGTGACGGTTTGATTCGCAAAAAAGGTGTAGGAATAGGCAAGGTCGATATACATATCAAACATCTCGCCACCCATGCCGATACTCAGGCGGTGGCCTGACTGATCGGACAACATGGGCTGAAAGGCACTGCGTTTGTTGGCGCCCTGATCGTAGGCGTAACCAAAACGCAACGCACTGTCACGCCGCCACAGCCAGCTTACGCCGGTACGCACCGCGATACTGTCGCGCAGCGAAACAGGAGCAGCGATGACCACCGCGCCACTGGCGTTTTTAACGCTGGCATCTTTCAGTGATGACCAGCGACTCCATTCGGCATCCATCTCCCAGCGCAGCGCATCGGCGATGTCATGCGAGATGCCCAGGCCGATCTGATCCGGCAGTTCAATGCGCTGGCTGTTGCCCTGATCTTTCAAATCCAGCCGTGGCGCCTTGCGCAGCATCATGCCCATCTGCCATTGCGGCATGAACTTCCAGCTAAAGCTGACATGACCGCCAAATGACGATTTATCCTTACCGGCAAAGCTGGCAGCTCCCAGTTCCGTCAGCGTTTTGGCGTAGTAATAATCCACACCGTGGGCAACAGCAAAGGTTGAAGAGACGACATAAACCAAATCCAGCGTTGCCCTTCGCACCTGAAGCCAGTGATTCGGTACAGTGGGCATGGCTGTTGACCATGAGGTGACATTATAAAACGGCGTGGTCAGCGATACACCGAGGCCGAAATTGCTGCTGTGCGGCATCCACGTCAATTGCGTTGACACGGCATCAGGTGCATCGGCAAGGTTCGGCAATACGCCACCGGGAACTTTTACCGAATTATTACGAAAACGGCCATTGGAACTGACCTGCAACTGCAAGCCTTCCGTCCAGCCAATCGCCGATGGGTTATAGGACGCGGCTGAGGCATCATAAACCCCGGCGATCACGGCATTGGCCAGGCCGACGCCGGAAATCGACAAATCCTCATTGGCAAAGCCAGCCGCCCATGCCGGGCCTGCTCCCAGCATTCCCAGGCCCAGCCAAAGACTGCGCCATGCACGCTTATTCATTCAAACCTCCTGCCGCAGATACGGCGGTATTGATGACATCCACACCCTGCGGTACATCAAAGTGAAACAGCGATTCATCCGGTGTGGATTTCATGATATGGGTCAGCGTCATGCGGTTCCGGTTGCCCAGTGCATCACGACTTTCGATCCAGGCGGGCATGCCGTCGGATAAATGTAGCCAAATATCCTGACCATTGCCAATGCGGATATGGTAGGTGAACTTCTCACCTGGCGTGCCCAACAAGGTAATTTCTTCAGCCTTCACATTGCCGTTGAGCAGGCGCATCACCACCGGATCGACCGTATCCAGTCCGGAAAGCCACTGTGCCTGCATTAAATCAGGTTCGTACAGCCAGATGCCATCGCCATTGCTGATGTATAGCTGTTTATAGGGTTTTAGGTACTCCCAGCGAAACCTGCCCGGCCTGGCCACCGTCAGGGTGCCTTCAAACACCTGTTCATCGCCTTCCTGAAACGTCAGTTTCTGGCGAAAATTACAGCGAAAACCATCCGTGCTGGCCAGTTGCTCCAGCCCCTGCTGCAAGCCTTCAGGCAATTCTGCCCATGCCATCAGCGGCATGAAGCAGCACAACCACGCAGCCACTTGCAATGCCCGTATGCATTTCATTCATCCTCTCCCTTCAAACTGCGCGCCAACACCTGACGCATGCCCCCGGTACCTGGTGCGGAGACGATCCCTTCCCGCTCCATCATATCGACAATGCGCCCGGCACGGTTATAACCAATGCGCATATGCCGTTGAATCATCGACACCGAACACTGTCCCTTCTCAACCACCAGCGCCACTGCCTCATCAAACTTCTCATCCCTGTGTTCGTCGGCATCCGCGTTAGCGCCGTCGCCTTTGGGGGCTTCAAAGACTTCTTCATGATAATCCGGCGTACCCTGGCTGCGCAAATAATCGGTTAATGCCTGCACCTCAGCATCCGAGACAAAAGCGCCATGCACACGAGACATATTGCAGCCGCCGGTCATCAGTAAGGCATCGCCCTGACCCAGTAATTGTTCCGCCCCCATCTGGTCAAGAATGGTGCGTGCATCGACGCGTGATGAGACGCGAAAGGCCAGACGACTGGGTAAATTGGCCTTGATCAGCCCGGTAATCACATCCACACTGGGACGCTGGGTTGCCAGGATCAGATGCAATCCAGCCGCTCGCGCCTTTTGCGCCAGACGGCAAATGGATTGTTCCACATCCTTGCCCGCTACCATCATCAAATCAGCCAGTTCGTCAATGACAATCACAATCATGGGTAGGCGATTCATTTCTGCTTTTTCCATGGCCAGCTGATTATAGCCATTCAGATTGCGCACCTTGGCATCCGACATCAGCTGATAGCGCCGCTCCATTTCAAAAACCGCCCAGTCCAGTGCTCGCGCCGCCTTTTTCGGATTGGTGACCACAGGTACCAGCAAATGCGGAATATCGTTATACATGGATAATTCCAGCATTTTGGGATCCACCATGATCATACGCAAGGTATCCGGCGTGTGCTTCATCAGCATGGAACAGATCATGGTATTGATCGACACGGATTTACCCGAGCCTGTGGTACCTGCCACCAGCAAATGCGGCATACTGGCCAGATCGGTCACCACCGGGCGACCGGCAATATCCACACCCAGCGCCATGGGTAATAATTTGTCATCCACCTGGAAGGCATCGCTGTTGAGCACTTGATGCAGACTGACGATTTGCCGTTTTTTATTAGGCAGCTCAATACCAATCACATTCTTGCCGGGAATATTGCCTGCCACACGCACGCTGATCGCAGCCATGCTGCGTGCTAAATCGTCCTGCAAACCAACAATGCGGGACACCTTGGTGCCCGGCGCAGGCTGATACTCAAACTGCGTGACCACCGGCCCGGGTTTAACGCATTGCACCACGCCCTCCACCTTGTAATCACGCAGTTTCTCTTCCAGTAATGTGGCCATGGCTGCCAGCTCTTCCTGCGTGTATTCCTCCTGCGCTTCGTCAGCCGGGTGAAACAACGTCATGGGGGGTAGGCTGAAGGGAGCGGGTGTTGTTTTCCTGTGAGCTTTTTGCTGTCGCCTAGATTGTTTGCGCTTGTTTGATTTCGCCTTTTTTGTGGGTTGATCAGTATCGGCAGAGTGATCAGCGGCAGGCTGATCAGCATCAGCATGCGGGGACGTTGGTACAACCTCTTCAGGCAACTCCAGCGTCGTCAGCGTCAACGATGCCTCACCTTCCGGCAGGGTTTCGGCAGGCACTGTTTCAGGTACTGTCTCCTTATCGTCAGGCACAACATCCGGAATATCATCCAGCCCCATACTGGCCAGCTCTGCGGCCAGCGCCGGTGCATCTTCTGCGCTTGTTGGTGGTGTTTTGCCTGTCGCTTTTTGGGTTTTGGGCAGTTGTTTGGCGACTTCATCAAGGATTTTGTCGATCATCACAGGTTCAATGCTTTTTTCTGGCCGTGCCGCGCTCGCTGCCATGGCTTCTTCTGCTTTCTCCGCTGCCGGTTGGCTGACAAGCAATGACTCCAGTTTGATTTCCTGCGACTGATCCAGCACTGACTGGATATGTCCCGCCCGTTCCTTGCGCTGCCGGGCACGGTTTTCAATATGTTCACGTCGCCGTTGCATGCGCTGTTGTGCATATTCCCTGCATCTGGCCACCAATGCCCACAGCTTCCTTACTGTCCGCAGTAGCCGTGCCGCCGTGGCTGGCAGCGAAATATTCGCCGCTACAAGCCCGCAACTGATCACCAGGGCCGCCAGCAGGATGGCCAGTCCCCAGGTGCCAAGCGGAAGACGAAGGTCTTCAACGATGATGCTTCCCACAGCGCCGCCATAACCTGCTGGCAGTTCGTCCAGGCCAAAAAGCCCCTGCTGCATCAATAGCTGCGTCAGGCCACTGGCGGCAATCAACATGGGCAACCAGAACCAGCCGCGCCAGCCTCCTGTGATCAGTGTCTGTTTGCGCATCATGCGCCACGTCCACAACGATAACATCAGCAGCAATACCAGAGCGCCATAGCCAAAGAGTTGCAGCAAGAAATCCGCCAGCCAGGCACCCACCACACCAAAGACGTTTTCCGTGGCATGATCCACAGCATGATTAAACGATGGATCCGCCGGGGTATAGCTATAAAGCGCCAGCGCCAGCAAGCAGGTCAGCGCCAGCAACAGCACGGCAAAGGCATCGCGCATGATCACCAACTCATACTTCAACGACAGTCGGTAATACCATGGGCCGACGCTTCAGGTGACGCTTACACCAACGTCGCAGCCAGATGCGAATTTCTTCTTCAGCCTGATCAAGGTCGCCCAGCAATTCCTTATCCAGCTTGCCAATATGCGCAGCCAATTCTTCCGAAGCTCGATCCAGCACATCATCGTGCAGGTCTTCATGCATCACCCCCCGGGCCACCAGATCAGGTGACATCAGTAACTGGCCTTCATGGCGACTAAGCACCACTGTTACTGAAATCAGGCCGTCTTCCGCCAGCACCCGGCGATCGCGCAAGACCAGGTCATCCAGCTCTTCACGACTGCCGCTATCCACAAACACTGCGCCGGCGTGAAATTCCTCGCCCCTGCGGATACCCTTGTGATCAATCACCACGCTCTGACCGTTTTCTGCCAGTACCGTGTTTTCAAAAGGAATGCCAGCAGCAACAGCCAGTTGCTGGTGCTCGACGAGGTTGCGATATTCACCATGAACAGGGTAAAAATAACGCGGGCGGGTTAATTGCATCATCATCTTCAGCTCATGGGCCTGAGCATGGCCGGAAACGTGAAGCGCCGCCTGTCCGGCATGAAGAATGCGTGCGCCACGGCGATAAATATGATTGAACAAACCGGCAATCACCCGTTCATTGCCAGGGATGGCCGAGGAGGAAAAGATGACCAGATCACCGGCATTCAGACGCAGCTTCGGATAACGATTCTGGGCAATACGAGCCAATGCAGCGCGCCATTCGCCCTGTGAGCCGGTGGCCACAATCAGCAATTGCTCATCGGCAAGGGCATCAATCTGTTTGATATCAATCAGGGCACCGGCAGGCACCTGAAGCCGATCCAGATCGCGCGTAATGGCTACATTTTTTTCCAGGCTGCGACCCGCCAACGCCACACTGCGACCATTGGCAACGGCTGCATCAATGATCTGCTGAATGCGGAACATATTGGAGGCAAACGTCGTGACGATGACCTTGCCGGTGCAACCAGCGATCGCTTGCCGCAAAGCCGGTGCCACAGAGCGTTCAGAAGGACAGCTTCCACCGCGCGTGGCATTGGTCGAATCCGACGCCAGCAACAACACGCCCTTGTCGCCAAGTCGGGAAAAGCGGTGCAGGGGCGTGGCCCGGCCATCAACAGGTGAAGGATCAAAGCGAAAATCACCGGTGTGCACAATGGCGCCGGCAGGTGTGTGTATGGCCAGCGACACCGCATCCATAATCGAATGGGTAACGGGAATCGCCTCGACGCGGAATGGCCCGGCGGTGATTTCACCTTCACAATCAAATGGCCGAAGATCGCCTTTATGGTGATGTTCATCCAGTTTGGCTTGCACCAGCGCCAGGGTGACTGGCGTACCATAGACCGGAATCTCGCCAAGCATGGGCAAAATGAATGGCACAGCGCCGATATGATCTTCATGACCATGCGTCAACAGCAGCGCATGCAGCTTCAGCCCCATGGCTTCAAGCGCGCTAAGGTCAGGAATGACGATATCCACACCATGCTGACCCGGCGCAGGAAAGCCCATGCCGCAATCGACCATCACAGCATCATCACCCCAGGCATACACCATCAGGTTTTTGCCAAATTCTCCAACGCCACCAAAGGGAAAACAGCGCAAATTAATATCTGTCATCAGGCGGCTCCACGACTTCCCGGTTTCACCGCTGGAATGCCCTGCGCGCACAACGGGCAATCATCGGCTGCGTGAGTTTCCACATCCAGCCGGATCGCCGTCTGATAGGGCACATCAAAACGATCATCCATCCCCGGAGCGCGATCAACAACAGCCAGTACCTGTACCGGCTTGCCGCCATGGGCGCGCACCACGGCCATGCATTCGCGCACCGATCCGCCTGTGGTAATCACGTCTTCTACCACCAACAGTCGTGCGCCTTCGGGGATCGTAAAGCCCCGACGCAATTGCATATCGCCACCCTTGCGTTCGGTAAAAATAAAGGGTTTGTTCAATGTTCTTGCCACTTCATAGCCGATAATCAGACCACCCAGTGCCGGTGATACCACCATATCCACAGCCTTGTGATCAGCAAGCAAGACCAGTTCGGCGGCCAGTGTGGCCGCATGTTGCGGATGCATCAGCACCAGTGCTGATTGCAAATAACGCGCTGAATGCCGTCCGCTTGAGAGCACAAAGTGCCCATTGAGCAAGGCTCCCGCCTGCTCGTATAATGCCAGTAATGTTTCCTGTTTCATACCTTGTTCCAGTGTTGATTGTTGTCGGTTCCCACCCACTTTTGACGATGCGCCCGCGCTGCACCGTCAGAAATGGGTCGGGTTCCAACGGCGCCAAGCCTATCAGGAAAGCCCGGATGGCCAATATTTACCCTGACAGAATGACTGATGACACCGCTGCCAGACCGGAACTGAATCAGCCTGCTATTGGTATAAACTGAAAGCATTGATGCGTAATGAATACGGGTGCAGAGTTATTGCTTCGTTGGCAAAACATTCCCCGGAGTTACATCATGGAACAACTCTCTCCCCAGGCACTGAAGGCCATCCTGCATTCACGGCGGGCAAACATCTATTATCTAGAAAAATGCCGCGTCATGCAAAAAGATGGCCGCGTATTGTACCTTTGCGAAACAGGGAAAGAAAAGCAATACTGGAACATCCCTATCGCCAACACCACGGTCATTCTGCTGGGCACGGGGACATCCATCACCCAGGCAGCCATGCGCATGCTGGCATCGGCAGGCGTGCTGGTCGGCTTCAGTGGCGGTGGTGGCACACCGTTGATTGCAGGTTGTGAGATTGAATGGATGACACCGCAAAGCGAATACCGACCAACCGAATACGTGCAAGGCTGGTTATCCTTCTGGTTTGATGAGGCTAAACGACTAAAAGTCGCCCGGCGATTTCAGCAATTGCGTGTCGAGTATTTACAATCAGTCTGGTCGAAAGACAAAAACCTCCGCCATGAAGGTTTCCATAGCGATGATGCAGAGCTAAGCCAGGCACTGCAAACCTGCAACGAACGCATCAGTCGTGCTGGCGATAGCCAGAACCTGCTGCTGATTGAAGCACAATTGACCAAAACCCTCTACAGGATTGCCGCCCGCTGCACCGGTCAGAAAAGCTTTGTGCGCGATCATCAGAGCGAAAGCGAAGCCAATACCTTTCTGAATCACGGTAACTACCTGGCTTATGGCCTCGCCGCCAGTACGCTGTGGGTACTGGGCATTCCTCACGGTTTTGCCGTCATGCATGGCAAAACCCGCCGTGGCGCGCTGGTGTTTGACGTCGCCGATCTGGTGAAAGATGCGCTCATCCTGCCGTGGGCGTTCATCTGCTCCAAAGAAGGTGCAACCGAGCAAGAGTTTCGCCAACAATGCCTGCAAAACTTCACCAACCACAAGGCACTGGATTTTATGTTCAACACGGTGAAGAGTATCAGCCTGGAGGAAGGCGTGGTATGATGGTTACATTCGTTGCCGAATGTGAAAAAAAGGCATTACCGAGAACCCGGCGGGTGCTGGATGCTTTTGCCAATCGCATTGGCAGCCGCACCTGGCAAACCGTAATTACCGAAGATGGCTTACAAGCAGTCAAAACCCTGCTGCGCAGCAGCGCTAGCAAAAACACCGCCGTTGCCTGCCACTGGATTCGTAGCCGCAGCCGCAGCGAATTGCTATGGATTGTCGGCAACCGGCGCAAGTTTAATGCCGAAGGGGTTGTGCCGGTGAATTATACGGAAGGAGATATGATACAATTCACGGATAAGAGTCAGTGGCAAACGCTAAAACTGATGCAGTATTCGTCTGCCATGGCAGGATTGTTTCATGACATTGGAAAAGCAAATATCCTGTTCCAGAAAAAACTAAATCCAGATGCAAAAACTGAAGTTTTTGAACCCTACAGACATGAGTGGTTGTCTTTTCGCCTGTTTCAACGCTTTGTATCAAACAAGAGTGATGAAGAATGGCTGCAAGCCCTTGGAGATGTGCAGGAGGAAGCCTTTTCTGGACACTTCAAAGATGGGGTAAGCAGTGATGATATGCCCCAACTATCAACGATGCCACCATTGGCGAAATTCGTTGCCTGGCTGATTGTAACCCACCATAAACTGCCGCTTTATCCTGCGTGGCAAGAAAGCTCGCCGCCATCCTTAACAAACATAGATGAATGGCTGGATAGAAACTTTGAAGCACTGTGGAATTCGTATCATTGCAAAGATGCAGATCAACAAGAGCGCAAAGCAGAGAACTGGCAGTTGGCTGATCTGCCAGTCAAAAGTATGCAGTGGCGTTCAAAGGCATGTCTGCTTTCTTCGGAGGCGCTTGTGGAGTTGCGCCCTTTTTTGAATGCTCAAACAGACTGGTTACATGAACAATTGTTCAGTACACACATAGCTCGCCTCGGCTTGATGCTATCCGATCATTATTATTCATCATTAACGCTGAAAGAATCGTTGCAAAAAGGCAGGCAATGGCGTAATCCGCACTATAAAATCTATGCCAATACAGATTGGATTGATGGCAAGAAACAATACAAACAACAACTGGACGAGCATCTGATTGGTGTATCTCATTTTGCAGAAGACATTGTTAAAGCCTTGCCCCGCTTGAATCACAGTCTTGCTTCTTTGGAACCCGACAGCGAATTGACCAGTAATGTTCCTAAAAAATGTAAAGCGTCTTTTGGTTGGCAGGACGAAGCGAGAAAACTGGCTGAAAACGTAGGCAAAGATACACTGGAATGCGGTTTCCTCGGCATCAACATGGCCTCCACGGGAAAAGGAAAAACAAGAGCCAATGCCAAAATCATGACAGCATTGGGTCAGCAAACCGGGCGTGTGCGCTTCAGCGTGGCGCTGGGGCTCAGGGTGCTGACGCTGCAAACGGGTAAAGCGTATCGGGATGAGCTAAACATGTCCGATGAGGATTTGGCCATCGCTGTCGGTGGCACAGCGGTGAAGCAACTGTTTGAAAAACAGCAAGCGAAAGCGAAAATGAACTCTGATAATGAATTGTCCCCAGAGGTTTCAGGCAGTGAATCACAGGAAGCGTTACTGCCTACCGACCTGTATGTTCATTACAAAGGCACAGCAGAATCTCATGCCCTGAGTCAATGGACGCAACAAGAAAAGGGGTTGGATGCCTTGCTGCAAGCGCCGGTGCTGGTCAGTACCATTGATCATCTCATGCCCGCTACTGAGGGAACAAGTGGCGGCAAACAGATTCCCGCCACCTTGCGTTTACTTACTTCAGACCTGGTGCTGGATGAGCCTGATGATTTTGGCCTGGAAGATTTGCCTGCCTTGTGCCGGCTGGTGCATTGGGCGGGCATGTTGGGCAGCCGCGTGTTGCTTTCAACAGCGACCATTCCTCCGGCGTTGGCTTATGCCCTGTTTCAGGCCTATCAGGCAGGATGGAAGGAATATGCCAAAGCAAATATTGCAAACTGGTCTGGAGAAATTTGCTGTGCCTGGTTTGATGAAAGGAAAAAAGGCTGCCGCCATGGTAAATACAAGGTGTTTGCTGATTTCAAAAAGGATCACGACAAGTTTGTAAAGCATAGAGGCGCTTATTTGCGGAAGCAGCCTGCAAAGCGGCAAGCAGAGATTATTGATGTGGAGCATCAGGAAGATAAAACCATTGCAGTGTGCATGGCAGATGCCATTCAGTCCGGCGCTATCCGCCTGCATCAGGAACATGCGCTCTCCCGTGATGGAAAAACGCTTTCGGTCGGGCTGGTTCGCATGGCAAATATCAACCCTTTGGTGGCAGTGGCCAAAGCCATGATAAAACTGGTTGCGCCTCAGGATACTGCCATTCATTACTGTGTTTATCACAGTCGTTACCCCCTGGCAATTCGCTCAGCCATTGAGCACAGACTGGATAAGGTACTGAACCGTAAAAATCCTGATAATATTTGGTCGCACGAAGAAATAAAACAGGTGATGCAAAAGCATCCCGATGCCAAACATCACATGTTTATCGTGTTGGCATCGCCAGTCGCCGAAGTGGGGCGGGATCATGATTATGACTGGGCCATTGTAGAACCCAGCTCCATGCGCTCCATTATTCAACTGGCAGGCCGTGTACTCAGGCACAGGGAGGTAACGCCCGAAGCCCCCAACATTCTTTTGCTGCATAAAAATTACAAATGGCTGAGTGGTAAAGATCTATGTTTTCAGCGCCCTGGTTTTGAATCAGCAAAGCTAAAACTGGAGAAAAAGGGTAAGAGTTTGCTTGATGTTTTGGATGAAGCGCAATATCGACAGACTACGGCAATCCAACGGATTGAATTACCTGAAGCATATAAAGAGCGTGCCGGCGAAAACCTGGTCTGTTTGGAGCATAAAGCCTTGCAGGAACAACTGTTTGGAAATAGCGGAGCAAAGCTGTGGTGGAAGAACCATCCGCATTGGTGTGGAGAAGTGCAGCGGCAGCAACGATTCAGGGATTCACAGAAAGACGAAGCCTGTTACCTTTGGCTGGATGATGCGTCTTCCCAACCCAAATGGAAGTGGAAAAACGAGCGTGTATTCCCTCCAGTGTTTGGCGAACCACCCATAAATATCAAGCATGTGGATTTGGAAGAGCCAGCAGCAGGAAATGATTTCTGGTTTGAGCAAGATGCAAAAACAGTGTATCAACAGCTATCCGAAGATTTTGATTGGGATTTAGCAACAATCAGCCAACAGTTTGGCGAGGTCAGAATTACAGCGTATCGCGAAACGGAAGAATATAACTACCATTCTCATTTTGGGATTTATCAGGATATTGGGGCATAAGGCATGAGTGAAGAAGAAAAAACACTGCAAACCTGGGAAGAGGTGATTGTTGACTTTCTCAAAGGGAAGCGTGATGCAGAAGAGGAGAAATATCTCAAAGAGGAGTTAAAGCGAGTTGGGGAGCTTTACAAGAAAGAAAACTACTTCAATGATGAAAGCATTGAAATATTGTTTGACCCCAAAAAGAACAGAAAAAGAAAAGATCAGACTGCATTGGAGTTTCAGCGTCAGCGCGTATCGAAAGTTGTGGCGCTCGAAAATAAACCTAGTGATTTGAATGGTTATAAAAAAAAGAAGGAATATATTAAGAAAGTCAGGAGTATCGAAAAGAAGTACACTCCAGCAATATGGTTGTCGGAAAACTGTAGTAACGCTGAAAATGTAACTTTCGCCACTCATGTCATTAAACTAACGCACTCCAAAATTGATACGCCATCCCTGTTCGATTGTATAGATGCTCAGAGTAACAGATACCTCACAACATCAACATTGCACACGAAAGCAATAGATGGTGCGGTTAAGGGAAACCAGTTTGCCCCAATTTTCCAGTTTTTGGAACTTGAACTTGATGGAGTTAAGTTGGCAGAATACCTTTCCAGAGACGATCGAATATTCGTTGGATTACTACCTGAAGGTATGCGCGACGATGAAGCGGAGAACAGGTTGAAGAAATGGACGGAGGGCTTTAGGAAATCCCTGAATAAGGGAGAGATGAAAACCCATTCGTTGGCAAAACAGATATATTTTCCCATTACCGGCATCCCCCAGCGTGATGAAAAAGAAGAGTATCATCTTTTGTGTAATGTGATTTCATCATCACTGGCTCACGCGATTCACGAAAAGGTGTTCGATGACCAACAAAAGTCTGTTAAAAAGGCCAATGAAAAAAGCAGGTTTTCTTCTGATACTCTTTCAAAGTTTATTCGTCGTTCTGTTCTTAGTGTAACCGCAAGTAATCACAGTAACGCTTCACAATTAAATGGGAAAAGAGGGGGAAGATTGCACCTCTTTTCATCCCGGCCACCAACTTGGCAATCCCGGATTAAACCGCCAGTAAACCGAAAATCACTGTTCGATGATTTTCACAACGGAAATAGCCGAACAGACATAGAATATCTGCGGGACTTCCTGCTTCGTTTTGGCAAGCTGGATTTAAGCATCAGAGACCCCAGGCGTATGCAGTATCTGGAGCGTTGGGTACATAGCATTATTGATGAATTGCTGTTTTACGCGGGAACGATTCAAAACCTGCCTGCTGGCTGGTCGGCAGATCAGGGTATTCGACTCAAAAAAGAGCATCAGTATTTTCTTGACCCCTATCGTACCGATGAAAATTTTCAGGCGGCACGAGGGAACAGTGACTGGCAAGCCATGATTCGATCGGATTTTGCCCGATGGTTGAATAATCGGTTAAGAGGAAAAGACAACAAGTTTACTCCCCGGAAAGAGCATGCGCGCCTTTGGGTGAAGTTGATGGAACCCCCGCTGCGCGAGTTTATGGAGCCTGTAGAGATAGAAGTGAAACAGCGCATGAAGGAGTCCGCATGAGCCAGTATCTGTTGATCAACCGAATTCAGGTGCAAGGAGCCAATGCCGTTGCCGGTTTCACATGGGGATTTCCTGCGATTACGCATTTCCTTGGATTTACGCATAACTTATCAAGAAAAATCAGGAAGCGAGATGAGTTTTCAAATGTTAATCTATCAGGTTGCGCGGTGATTGCCCATCAACATCAAGTGCATACCTATGGATATAATCAATTTATTCAAAGCAAAAATCCCGCTTATCAATATAAAGAGGAATCGAAAAACAAAGTAGGTTCGCCGCCGATCATCGAAGAGGGAAAAATGAATATGACTGTTTCCCTTCTGATCGGCTGCGAAGGAAACATTGGTAACAGAAAAAATGCCTTTGAGGCTTGGCTGGAGCGCACCTGCAAAAGGCAAAGACTGGCGGGAGGCACCATTCTTGATATTGGCGAGGTCGCTCTGTTTACGGTTGATGATGAAAACATCGGCAATTTAAGAGCCATCGTTCGCAAGCTTTTGCCTGGCTTTATATTACAGGACAGATCGGAATATCTCGAAAATCATTTTCGTGATTTGCAGGCCAAAAAACCTGAAACAGAGTTGTTTGATGCCTGGCTGGATTTTATTGCACTCAGGCAAAAGGCAAGGCCAGTATCGGATGGTATCAATCGCCATTTGATGAAACAGG
>WFOJ01000004.1 GCA_015488125.1 Mariprofundaceae bacterium | reverse complement strand
GGACATGGGCATATCCAGGCGAATGGCCGCACAGGAACGTTCCAGTCGCTCTAAATGCGCCTGCAGATCAAGAAAATGGCCATTGACACAAGCGATGACTTCATACACGCCATCGGCAAACTGAAACCCCCTGTCTTCAATATGCACCGTCGCTTCCGGCAGCGGTACAAACTGGCCATTCACCCAGGCGGTCAGGGGTTCATTATCATGTGTTTTGGAATGGCTCATCATGGCTCCTGAAAGGCGGATCTTGAGCGAGCGGCCTTATGTTTGTTATTGTTTTCGCCACCAGAGGCGGAGTTCATCCCACTGTCGCCCCAACCAGCTGGCTTCTTTTACAGCGCGAACAGCGACCATGGGCATGGTAGCAATTACACGCTGCTTGCCGTTGATTTGTAATACGCCCTCAATGGTGCCGATTTTTTGGCCCTTCTCAATCGGCGCAGACACGGGAGAATCATAAATCAGGCGAAAATTCACTTTGTTTTCCAGACCCTTGGGAACGCTGATCCAGACGGGGCTGGCAGGCTCAAGGAAGAGCGTGTTCTGCTGGCCGTGCCAGACCTCGATTTCCCGGCGCAAATGCCTGATCGCCGGTCGCACAGAGGTAAACTGGCGCAGGCCATAGCTGAGCAGAATTTTTGATTGATTGGCGCGGGCAGCATCGGAACTGGTGCCAAACACGGCGGATACCAGACGGGTATTGCCTTTTTTCGCCGAACCAACGAGGCAATAACCAGCCTCCTGCGTGTGCCCTGTTTTCAGGCCATCAGCTTCGGGCATAATCCATAATAGACGGTTGCGATTGGGCTGGGTGCGACCATCAAAGGTGTATTCCCGTTCGGCAAACATTTTGTAATGCTCAGGGAAGTCGCGCCAGATAGCCGCGCCCAGCAAAGCCATATCATGTGCCGAACTGTAATGTCCGGCAGCAGGCCAGCCAGTGGCGTTGACGAAGTGGCTGTGCGTCATACCCAGTTCTTTTGCCTTGCGATTCATGCGTTCGGCAAAGGCTTCTTCCGATCCTGCCAGGTATTCGGCAATCACAATACAGGCATCATTGCCCGAATACGTCGCAATACCATGCAATAACTCATCCACCCGGGGCCTCATGCGAGGATCAAGAAACATCGTACTGCCGCCGATTTTCCACGCTTTTTTACTGACCGGCAGGCGTTCATTCATGCGTAACTGCTTGTTCTCCAGCGCTTCAAATGCCAGATACAACGTCATCAGCTTGGTCAGGCTCGCCGGTGGCAGTTCCTTGTCGGCATTGTCGGCAAACAGTAGCTGATTGGAGTGCGCATCGATCAAGGCCCAGGACTTGGCCGCAATGTGGGGAGCCTCAGGCCACAGGGGATCGGCAGCAGCCAGCGTCGCGCTGCCAAACACAGTCAGCAGCGCGACAAGTCGCATCATGCTTGTCACGACATTACAGGTAGAAGTTGTTGCCAGCTTGTATCGGGCCATAACCAATCATCCTCCGGGGGAATATTCCAGACTTGATAGCGTTGGGTAAAAGGCAGTGGAAAACGCAGGCTGGCTGCGTGCAGCATCAGCCGCGATGCCTGTGCGCCACCATAACGGCGATCACCCAGCAGCGGGCATCCTATGAATGCCATGTGAACACGCAATTGATGACTGCGCCCTGTATGAGGAATCAGCGATAACAGTGCTTGTTGCTGATTGCTTGCCAACACGCTTGCCTCCGTATCACAGGCGCGACCAGCGCCGTGGACGTGATAACGACCATGGGCATCGCGACGTGCGGAAACAGGCTGTTGCAGGCGTTGTTGCTGCCATGTTGGCGGTGGTGAAACCAGCGCCAGATAGGCCTTGCGAACATCCTGATGCCAGCGTGCCTGCATATGCTGAACGATAGCCGGATTATCGCTAAGCAACATCAAACCGGAAGTGCCACGGTCAAGCCGGTGTACCGGCATCATGGTAATGCCTGCAGGCAGTTTCAGATAGCGCGCCAGTTCATCCGGCAGCGTTCCTTTGCTGCGGTGCAGCGCAGCCTGCGCATACTGGCCGCTCCGCTTGTGAATCAGGTACAGGCCATTGCCCTGCCATAATAATTGTTGCGCTTCAAAAGGCTGTAAACGCTCGTTATCCAGCAGGCACAGACGCAGGCGTTCACCGCCGCGCAACAGCCGCCCTGCCTTGCGGCAGCGTTTACCATTGACATAAACCCCGCCATCGTCAATGGCCTGACGCACGCGCCGACGCGAAAGCCAGCAATGCGCAGCCAGCAACTGATCCAGTCGTCCTGCCTCACCGGGAGGCAGGACGCATGAGAGGTCTTTCAAGCGAGCTTAATCAGCAAACGGACGAATACGGTTAAGAATGGGGTGTCCACCACGAATGTGAAGAATGACGGCCAGTACATGCAGCGCAATCAGCGCTTCGATCAGACCGGCCATCAGTTCATGAGCTTCGCCAATCGTATGAATCATTGCCGTTTGATGACCATGTTCATTCCAGCCAAAAAACAGGGTAACACCTGATGCTGCCATGCCAAGTACGGTGAGTAACATCAGCCCATGCACCGTACGGGCAACGCTTTCGCCCTCTTCCGGTGCTGCCAGTCTGCCTTCCTTCCAGCCTGCTGACTGAGCGCTGATTTCCCGCGCCAGCTGGTTGCGTCCGCTAGCAGTCAGCCAGGGGAACAGGTTACGCCAGTTAGCGCCGGGAATATCGGAAAAAGCCAGTGCCAGACGCAATACAATCAAGGCCGCAATGCCCAGACCCAGTAATTCATGAGCCTCAAACATCCAGGACTCCTCATCACCGCTTGCTTCATGATCTTCATAAGCAAGTGCCGAAGTCACCAGGGAAAGACTCACCTCGCTACCCGTGGAAGGCTGCCCGGGCACGTCCATCAGTTCACCAAGCGCTAGCTGGCACAGCATACACAAAGCCAGCAATGAATGCAGAATTCGAATGGGATTACCGTAAGCCATGATGATTACATTGCGCTTTTGTGAATATACAAGCCACGGGTGATATCGCCAATGCTGACCATGCCCACCAGCGTGCCATCTTCTTCGCAAACCGGCATACGGCGTAAATTGCGAACGCCCATATAGGAGGCAGCTTTTAACACCGACATATCTGGGGTGATGGAAAGTGGATTGCTTGCCATCACCTCCCTGACCTTCATGCCCAACACCTTTGGGTAGCCGTTTTCCATGTCTTCAAAGTCTCTGGCATGGACAGTATCATGCACATATTCACCATAATTGGGATACAATGGCATCATGGTATCACGGATGGTGACAATGCCGGTCAACTTCCCTGCATCGTCTATAACAGGAACAGCACCACAGCGGCGCATGACCATTTTTTCCACCACAGTGCGCAAACGATCATTTTCCCTGCAGGTTTCCAACCCGCGACTCATGACCTCAGAAACTTTCATAACCAACCTCTCAGGGACGGGTGCCAACGCATGGCCGCCACAATTTGCTCTTGTTGAGCAGGGGCAATGCTATTCGTATCGCTGCCAAGTCGCAAATCATGGCAATTCGGAGGCGACCAAAACTTATCCGACAGGCTTCTGGTTCAGAACCTCAGGTGTTCCCGCCTGTGTTTTCGCGCAATTTTAGCAGGCGGTCGGCCAGTTGGTGTCGAAATGATTCGTGCTGAAGAAAATAATCCCGCACGGCAGCTTCAGGCCAGCGAAGAAGCGTGACATCAGACACCGTCCGCACAGTGTATTTGCGCATATTTTCCAGTAAACCAAGCTCGCCGATGATATGCCCGCGTTTCGCCGTGCAGAGGTAATGCTCACGTCCGTTCACCACGGTATTGACGCCAAGCCAACCGGATAAAACAACAAAAATATCAAGTGGTGCCCGATCACCAAAACTGAACAGGGTTTCACCGCCAGCAACATGGACGATTTCCATTTGAGCGGCGATATAGCGACGTTCTTCTTCCAGGTAATGACGAAAAAATGGTGTCATGGCAAGTTGCCGTTCCGGTGCGTGCAAGCGATAGTTCTGTTGCAACTGCTTCCGAAAATACGGAGCCTGCTCAACAAGCGTCGCCAGTTCGCGATAGGGCAGAACATAAAGAACGGTATCCCCTGCCGCATATACATCAGCGGTACGCTGTTGTTGGCCGGTGAGAAAGGGGGTTTCACCGCAGACTTCACCTTCGCCAATCAATGCCAACATATAACGCTCGTTATCATTATCTTCAATCACAGGACGCAGAGCACCGCTGGCAACAATGAAAAGCGCATCCGCATGCTCACCTTTTTCAATAACGCGTTCGCCATCAGCAACACAACGCCGTTGCAACGATGACAGCAGAGTATCAAAGGTTTGCGTATCCATATTCTGAAACAGCGTATGCTCGCGCAACGCAAACAGCGCCCGATCCTGTTCATCCAGCAAGGCCATCGCCTCACCTGGCGACACGCCATTGGCACGACTGAGAAAATAAAGTTTACGCCTGTGATGTTCCGCCTGGGGGCGAAGCTTTTCATAATGGCTGATGGCATTGTCAGCGGCAGCAATATCGCTGTTTTCGGCGTAACGATGCGCCAGCTTCAGGTATTGCTCTGCCGCCTGCTCACGCAGTCCGGCCTGCAGACTGATATCAGCAGCCATGCGCAGGTATTCAGGGTCATTCCCCTTGATTCTGGCCAGTTCACTGAGTGATGCCGCTGC
>WFOJ01000003.1 GCA_015488125.1 Mariprofundaceae bacterium | reverse complement strand
TCGCTGTCATTCGTTTATCTGTGTGTTAAAACCATGCTGGATCTGGATCATGATGAAGCCTTTGATTGCCTGACGGAAGGAGGTGGTGATTTTGGTGTTGATGCCATTCACTTCACCGAAGAGATTGACGGGGAGTTTGTTGTCACACTATTTCAGGGGAAATACAAAAACAACCTGGAAGGCAATGCCCATTTTGCAGCCAACGCTATTGATGATATGATCAATGCGATTCGTCATCTGTTTGATCCATCTGCCACATTGGGCACCATCAATCAAAGACTTAAGGCAAAAGTGGAAACAGTGCATTCCCTGATTCGCGATGGATATATTCCTCAGGTGCGTGCCATTGCCTGTAACAATGGACTGCAATGGAATGATGCGGCCCGGGAAGCCATTCAGAGAAGTGGCTTTGGTGAGCAGGTAACCTGGGAGCATGTGAATCATGACGTATTGATCAGTATTCTTCAGCGCATCAAGCCGGTCGATGAAACCTTGCGCCTTGTTGGCAAGGCCAGTATTGAAGATATGAACTTCAGCAGAGTCTGTATCGGACGTATTCCCGTAACAGAAATTCATGCCCTTATGAAGGCTCATGGCGAACGATTACTGGAAAGAAATATCAGGCGCTATCTAGGATTGCATGGCAACCGGGTGAACGAGGGTATTCGTTCAACGTTAACTTCATCGAATCAAGCTAATTTTTATTTTTTTAATAATGGGCTGACGCTTGTGTGCAATGATTTCTCCTATAACGGGCTGCAAAATAGCGACTATCAGGTCAAGGTGGAGAATTTGCAAATCGTCAATGGTGGTCAAACATGCATGACGATCTTCAAAACGCTGGAAGACATGCAGGCATCTGGAAAACCGCTTCCTGCTGATGCATCTGTATTGCTTCGTTTATACAAACTGCCAAAAGATAATCAGGATATTGTTCTGCAAATCACGCATGCTACAAATAGTCAAAACCCGGTTGATTTGAAAGACCTGAGATCAAACGATGAAATCCAGCAGCAACTGGAAACAAGCATCCAGGCACTGGGTTACCACTACCGCAGAAAACGCATGGATGGTGCAGCCAAACCGCTTGACATTACCTCAGGTACTGCGGCGGAAGCCATTTTGTCGATATGGCGAATGGCACCCCATCAGGCAAAATTTTTAACACGGGAACATTTTGGCAAGCTCTACAGCAAGATATTTACTTCTGATCTGAATGGCGCGCAAACCATTATCGCTGTCTTGCTTTATCGTATCGCTGAAAACCGCAGAAAAAGGCCGCAGCAAGGCGACCCGGACCATGTGCGTTATGCATCCTGTTTTATTGCCATGCAAATGGGAAAACGATTGCTCAAAGACTTAGATATCGATTTATTGCGACTTGATCACCGTAATTTTTCCCAGGCAAAATCCTTGGTGGAAGAAAGAGGCGCTGCTTATTTCAATGACGCAGTACAAGATGTAACGAAAGCGCTTGATTCACTCTATGGAAGTCAGGCTATTTCCATGCAACAGCTTTCAGCTACTTTCCGCAGAGGTGATCTCATCGACCGTCTTCGGAAAGCAACGATTTGATGAAAATGATGAATCATTAACGTGGCAGATGTGACTTCTCTGACATGCCATATCTGCTTGTTGAATAAACCCAAGCTTATAGGCTTCACCATCTGATGAAATTTCCTTCCTTGACCGATCAGCAATGGGCACTGTGCGGTGCCCTGCTCTGGCTGATGCTGACCTTGCCTGCACTGGCATTGGTGCCGCTGTTCGATTACGATGAAACCATTTATGCGCAAACAGCGGCAGATATGCTGCATCATGGGCAGTGGATTGTGCCCATGGCCAATGGCATGACCTTTTTTGAAAAACCGCCTTTCACTTACTATATGATGGAAGCTGGTTTTGTGCTGTTTGGCGAAAATGCTTTTGCTGCCCGACTGCCGTCGGCGCTGTTTACCTTGTTGACGGCCTGGCTGCTGTTTCGTTTTCTTGCTGCCCGCCAGGATGCCAGGGGCGGTTTACTGGCTGCGGCGGTGTTTCTATCGATGTTTGAAGTGGGCCTGCTGGCTCACGCAGCCATTCTGGATGCCGTACTGAATTTTTTTATTAGCGGCAGCCTGCTGGCTTATTTGCGCTGGCTGGACACGGCTTCTCTGCGGCATGCCTGCTGGTGTGCCGCCATGATGGGCATGGCGGTGGCCATCAAGGGGCCTGTTGGTGTTGTCGTGCCCGTACTGATCATCACGCTTGACCGGTTGTGGCTGGGTGATTTTTGGGGCTGTTTGCGGCGTATTCCCTGGCATTATGCCATGCCTTTGTTCGTGCTGTGCGCCTCGCCGTGGTATGTGATGATTGTGCAAACCCAGGGCTGGGATTTTTTGCGTGAGTTTATTATGGTGCATAATATTGGCCGGGCCATGCAGCCGATGCAGGGGCATGGCGGTGGCTGGCATTATTATCTGGTGGTATTTGCTGTTTCTTCTCTGCCCTGGCTGTTCTGGCTAGCCTGGCTGGTGCGCCATGGCAGCATGCGAGCGGCATCCGGTGGCGGTCACCTGGTGCGTTTTTGCCTGCTGTGGATGCTTGCGGTGATTGTCCTTTTTACGCTGGCGCAAACCAAATTACCCCATTATATTTCCTGTGTTTATCCAGCACTGGCACTGGCGTTGGCTGTTGCCTGGCGGCAGCGTCGGCGGGGAATTCCACGTTATGTGATTCCCTGTTCTGTTGGCTTGTTGTTGCCGGTAGCATTGCTATTACTGTTCTTCCCTTGGCTATATGCACAACTGCCCGCCTATATTCATCACCCCAGAGCCCTCGCTATCCTGGCGCAAGCCGTGCAGCCATCGTGGTGGATGGCTGTTGCAGGGCTGGCGCTGACACTGGCACTGGCCTGCTTGTTGTTACTGCGCCGGTGGCGTGTATCACCCATGGTGGCTTTTGTCTTGCTCGGGCTGCTGTTGCAAACCACTGTGATGTGGCCGCTGGCCTTTTTTGCCGGGCAACTCATCCAGGGGCCTGCCATGGCCATGGCGGCGCTGATTCGCAGTCTGCCCGCTGATGTCCGGGTGTATAGCTATAATCTTAATCTTCCCTCAGTATCGTTTTATGCACAGCGGAATTATCAGATCCTGCTTGGTGAAAAGGGGCGCAAGATCTGGCAAGCCGGAATACCCCGGTCCGTGTTGCTGATGCGCGAGGAATCCTTGTCTGATTTTCCAACGTTGGCGCAGCAAACACCCGTATTCCGTCAGGGTGGTTTTGTGATGTTTGGAGATTGGCCGTGAAGCGTGTGCTGGTCACCGGTGCCAGTGGTTTTATCGGCATGCATCTTTGCCGCCGACTACAGCAACAGAATGTTGAAGTTCGGGCGGTATTGCGTCGGGCGATCAATGGCCCCTGGCATCAGGCTGTACTGTGCGACCTGACAGAACAAGCGCTGCCGGCAACAGCGTTCGATGGCGTGGATACGGTATTTCACCTGGCGGGCAAGGCGCATGCTATTCGCGAGCCGGGAGAAGACAGCGAGGTTTATTACCGCATCAATGTGATCGCCACACAACACCTGCTTGATGCAGCCATGGCAGCAGGTGTTAAAAGGCTGGTGTATTTCAGCAGCGTTAAAGCCATGGGGGATGCCACCACCAGCGTGCAGGATGAACACAGCCCCTGTGCGCCAACATCACCTTATGGCCAGTCAAAACTGGCTGCTGAACGTTTGTTGCTCAGTCACTCGCGGGCGATTGAAGTGGTCATCCTGCGTCCGTGCATGGTGTACGGAGAAACGCAGAAGGGGAATCTGCCGCTGATGATTCGCCTGATCCGCAAGCATCTGGTGCCGCCACTGCCCGATTACGCCAATCATCGCTGCATGGTCCACGTTGATGATATGGTGGAGGCGGCGTTGCTGGCCGCCGAGCAGCCGGCAGCGGCTGCTCAGGTCTATATCGTCAATGATGGCAACAGTTACTCAACGCGGCAAATCTATGACGCAATTTGTCGCGGCCTTGGTCGTCAGCCGCCTGCCTGGTCGTTGCCCAAAGCCTTGTTGGTGCTGGCGGCAAAAACCGGAGATGGATTGGCTGCGCTGCTTGGCAGGCGCATGCGCTTTGACTCGCAAGCCTTACAGCGATTATCCTGCTCTGCGCAATACAGCGCGGCTAAAATCCGTCAGGAGCTTGGTTTTTGTCCACGCTATGACCTTTACCGCTTTTTGCATACCTTGTTAAGATAAGCCGATGTTTGCTCTGCCGTCATGGGTCGTTGAAAATAAAAGCCCTGTGCTGCATTGCAGCCTTCCTGCAACAGAAAATCCCGTTGCGCTGCGGTTTCCACGCCTTCTGCTAACAATTTCTTGCCCAGGGTGTGGGCAATAGCAATCGTGGAGCGGACGATGGCAGCATCTTCTTCATGGCCGGGAAGCTGGCTGACAAAAGATTGATCCAGCTTGATCGTCGATATGGGCAGACGCTTGATATAGCTCAGTGAAGAATAGCCTGTGCCATAATCATCCATGGCAATGCTGATGCCTGTTTCCACCCATTCACGCATAATCTTGATGGCCATATCGGCATCACGCATCATGGTTGTTTCGGTAAGTTCCAGTTCAAACCATCGGGGGTTGGCCTGCACATTGACAATGCGACCAATGATTTCAGCGGCGACATCCATTTGCATCAGCTGGGTGGATGAGATATTGATGGCAATTTTTGGTGGTCGAATACCTCGACGCTGCCAGCGCACGGCCTGCCTGGCGCATTGATCAATCAACCATGGGAAAATGGTGTGAATCTGGCCACACTCCTCAGCCAGGGGGATGAATTCATCAGGAGAAATTTCCCCCAGTTTCGGATGCTGCCAGCGCAGCAGGGCTTCCACGCCAATCAATCGATCCTGACCGTTCGCCTGCAAGGCATACTGCCCCTGATAGGCGACGGATAATTCGTGATGCACATCCGGGCGCACCAACTCCTGTTCAATATACAACCGCCGCTTGTTGCCAGCCTCCATATCATGGGCAAAGAAATAGATGCCGAGGCGGTTTTTCTTGGCGTGATACATGGCAGCATCAGCCCGGCTGACCAGGGTATCGCTATCCTCGCCGTCTTCAGGGAAGGAGGCAATGCCGATACTGCCACCAAGCACCAGTTGCCTGCCCTCAATATCGTACGATTGACGCAATGAAAACAACAGTTTGTTGGCGATATGACGGGCAGTATCAGCATTGGCGCCATGCAGCAAGGCAACAAATTCGTCACCTCCCAGGCGCACAGGCAAATCAGAATCGCGCAATACCTGCTGCAATCGCATGGCCGTAATGCGCAATACTTCATCGCCAGCGGCGTGCCCCAGTGAGTCGTTCACATACTTGAAGCGGTCAAGGTCAAAATACAGAATACTCAAAGGCGTTTGTTGTTGGCGAGCTTCGTTCAGCGCCTCCTTCAGGCGCTCCATGAACAGGCGTCGATTGGGCAGTTCAGTGAGCGCATCATAATAGGAAAGCCAGGTCAGGCGTATTTCGTCTTTTTTTCGTTTATGAATGCTGTGCAATAATAATTGCACGGTCTCCGCGTCGTCCGTACCAAGAATGGATAGCTCAACCCACATGGGTTCATAATCCATGCGCACGATTTCCACTTCCACTGAACTTACGCTTTCACCGCGTAGAACACGATCCAGGGCCTCCTTGAATACGGGGCGCGATGTTCTGCTTAACCGCTGTATGAAGTCATGCCCTTCCAGATAATGACCGTGCGAGGCGGCAAAAAGTCGGATAGCCGCAGCATTGGCAGAAAGCACCCGGCCTTGTCGGCAATAAATAATGCTTACGGGAATATCACCGGGGTCATGCCTGCGATCGTTTTCCCGGCGTTCTGGCCGCAGACTGCATAGTAATAGACGACTGTTTTCTTCAGGGGAAGAAACAATGATATACCACGGTTTTTTTTCTATCTTCTCTTCAGTCAGCAGTAAAACTTTTTCAGGGAATACCCCTCCCCGAGGATCAACATCTGCAAGCCAGTGACGCAATAAAGCGCTGTGTTGTTCCGTTTCTATGCATGCTGTGAGCTGTGTTGGGCAGTTTAGTGCGTCACACTGTAGCAGTTTGCCAGCTGATGTATTGTAGTGCAGTATTTTGCTCTGGCGATTGATCAACAGAAACGGATCGGCGGCGTGGCGCAAGCAAAACCATATTGGTGGCACGTTGTGTTCGCGGTCATTGGATGGTCGAATGCCTGCCAAAAGGTTTTTTAACCACCGATTGTTCAACCCAGTAATGCCCATCCGTCTTTGAGTAATTCGTCAACATCACGGTACTGCACGTATTCATTACTTTTTTTGATGTCACGCATACGTAATTCATACCTGTTCAGTTCAGCTTCATAGATGAATCCTCGCTTTCTATTGATATGTTGAAACATCACCTTGCCGTTACTGGCACGGTATTTTTTCGTCATGATCAGACTCCGGGTCTTTTGAATCGTGGATTCAGGCCACATCTGCGCCATCGTTGTACCTCCAGTCAGATAAATTCACGATGCCGTCGGGATTATGGGTAAAAAGTCTTGGCTGACAAGCCAATATTTTCCGTTGGGTTAAAACAAGCTTTGATAACAATATGAGAAATGTCTTTGCAGCGGTTGTCTGTATGTTCGCCAATAATGTGAAAAACTGTTGATCAGCGTCCAATTTTGGCTCCTTGTATGATCCCCGGCGAGACGAATCGCCGGAGGTAAAATACAGGAGTGGTAACAGTGGAAACGAAAGCAAAAGTACGCCGTAATTTTTATGTTCACGGCAAGAGCATTAAACAGATTGCGCGGGAGAGGTAGCTGGCCCGGAACAGGATCCGTGCAATTCTTCGCAGCGATGATACGGGATCGGCATATCATCGCAGTCGGCAACCTCGTCCGCAGTTGGATGCGTATGGGGTGTAGTTGCTTGCATGGCTGAAAGTCGATGCAAAGCTGCCACGCAAGCAGTGTCGAACCGCAATGCGTCTGCACCAGGGCCATTTCATGGCGTTGAACCACAACATCGTGCTGATCGGCGGCACCGGCACGGACAAGAGTCATCTGGCCATTGCCATCACCTCGCATGCGATTGGTCAGAGAAAACGTGAACGCTTCTTCAGCGTGGTCGATCTGGTCAACCAACTGGAGCAGGAACAGCGAAACGGTAATGCTGGAACATTGGCCAGACAGATGGCGCGACTCGATTTTGTCGTGCTTGATGAACTGGGCTATCTGCCCTTCTCCCAGAGCGAGGGCACACGGCTGTTTCACCTGATCAATGCCTGCTACGAAACGACCTCACTGATCATCACGACCAACCTCAGTTTCGGCGAGTGGTCACAGATATTCGGCGACGCCAAGATGACAACCGCAATGCTCGATCGCATCACCCATCATTGCGATATCATCGAGACAGGAAACAGGAGCTGGAGGTTCGAGCATCGAACCTGATTTGCCTGATAATAAGGGGGAAATTTTGGACGCTGATCAACACCGAGTTGCACTTGGGAATTGAATCCACACATGAATATGAATGCTTTACATTCATTATTTACATGCCTATGATTCCCTCGTATGGGACGTGATTGTCACCCAAATCTTTTATCATGACGTGTTATGATGATCAGAATTGCCGAAACTATGAGTGGTTGTCCTACTGAACGCATCGTAAAAGCTGCGGAGCAGCGTTTTGCCGATTACGGCCCTGGCAAAACCACCATGGCCGAAATCGCTGATGATTGCGGCATGAGCGTGGGCAATCTGTACCGTTATTTCAAAAACAAGGAAGCCATTGCTGTGGCTTGTCTGGAGCGGCAATTGCAGGCCAGGCTGCAAGCGGGTATGGCGGCGGCAGCAGCAGAAAACACGGCCTTGAAGGCCTTGCACACCTGTTTATTGGTGCGCTTGCGCATGGCGCACCAGCATTTTCATGGCACACGCCATTTGCT
>WFOJ01000002.1 GCA_015488125.1 Mariprofundaceae bacterium | reverse complement strand
TCGAACTTTCCCATATGTATGTCGATAATGCTGCCATGCAACTGGTGCGCAATCCGAAGCAATTTGATGTGATTGTCACGACCAATTTGTTTGGTGATATTCTTTCTGATGAGGCTTCCATGCTGACCGGTTCAATTGGCATGCTGCCATCGGCCTCTATTGGCGAGCGTTACGGTATGTATGAGCCGATTCATGGTTCTGCGCCGGATATTGCCGGGCAGAATCTGGCCAATCCGCTGGCTACGATCTTGTCGGTGGCAATGATGCTGCGTTATTCTCTGAATCGTGAAGATCTGGCTGCTCGTGTGGAAGCAGCGGTCGATACGGTGCTGGATCAGGGTGTGCGCACGGCTGATCTGGCAGCAACACCCGAAGCAGCGGTGTCATGCAGTGCCATGGGCGATGCTGTATGTGCTGCATTGCAGGAGATGACAGCGTCATGAGCGAATTTTTGGCAAATAAACCTGAAGGTTATCGCGTTGCCGTGGTCGGGGCGACGGGAGCGGTCGGCGAGACGATGCTGGAGATCCTCGAAGAACGCGAGTTTCCGGTGGCGGAGATTGTGCCGCTGGCCTCCAGTCGCAGCGCCGGCAGTAAGATCACCTTTCACGAGCGTGATGTGGTGGTGCAGGACCTTGAAACGTTCAATCCTGAAGGTATTGATATTGCGCTGTTTTCTGCCGGTGGTAGCACATCATTGCAGCATGCGCCGCGTTTTGCCGAGGCGGGCTGTTATGTGATTGATAATTCCAGTGCCTGGCGCATGCATGATGATGTGGCGTTGGTGGTGCCGGAAGTGAACCCACAGGCATTGGCCATGGCGCATGAAAACCGGATTATTGCCAACCCGAATTGTTCCACCATTCAAATGGTAGTGGCGCTTAAGCCGTTGCACGACGTGGCACCGATTGAGCGCGTCGTAGTATCAACGTATCAGGCTGTATCTGGTGCTGGTCGCAAGGCGATGGATGAGCTGGCGCATCAGACACGGTATTTGCTGTGTGGTGAAACGTGCGATGCTGAGGTTTTCCCGGCGCGTATCGCCTTCAATGTGATTCCGCAGATCGATGTCTTCATGGATGATGGCTACACCAAGGAAGAGCGCAAAATGATGGATGAAACGCGCAAAATCATGGGCGCTGATCTGGCTGTGACGGCGACCACTGTGCGCGTGCCGGTTTTTTACGGGCATAGCGAATCGGTCAATGTAAGCTTTGCTGCGCCCATGACGGCTGCACGGGCGCGGGAGGTGCTGGCTGAGGCGCCGGGCGTGTGCGTTGTCGATGATCCTGCAAGCGAGGATTATCCTTTGGCATCAGAGGCTGCGGGGACTGATCCGGTATGGGTTGGACGCATTCGTGATGATGATACTTGTATAAATTCCTTGCACTTATGGATTGTGGCTGATAATGTGCGTAAAGGCGCGGCGCTAAATGCCGTACAAATCGCGGAATTATTGCTTTGATAAACATAGAAAGCAGCACAGGGGCAGTGTGCTGACAGGCCGAAGGGAGGCAGGCATGGTTCGGAAATTCTTATTGATTTTTCATGTGCTTATGGCGATGCTATTGATGTCGCCAGGGATGGTTCAGGCAGTTGCCGTGGGCAAAATTGAGGTTGCCAGTCATTTGGGTGAACCGTTTTTTGCGGAAATCCCCTTGCTGCTGGAAAATGACGAAGTGATTTCCAATGTCAGCATTGATATTGCCACCGCTGAGGACTACCGGACACTGGAAGTGTATCGCGATCCCGTGCTGAAAAAAATCAAGGTTTGGCTGAAAACCGATGCGCGCGGCAGCCGGGTTGAGGTGAATTCCAACAGCCCGATTGATACGCCGTTTTTTAATCTGGTGTTGAAAATCCATTATGGCCATGCCACGCACTTCAAGAAATATGTGGTATTCTTGGAGCTGCCAGCGGCAGGCACGGCATATCGCAGTCAGCAGCTCACCTCCCAGCCTGCTGCGAAAACAACCGCGAAAACAACTGCTACCGAGCCACATCCTGCAGCTGGCAGTTCTCTGCCCGCTGCCGTGACGGCCGCTGCTGTTGGCAAGACTGTTACTGCCACCGAAAAATCTTCCGTCGGCAATACTACTCCAGCAGCGAAACAGGCGCCTGATCACGCCGTACCTGCTGCTTCCGGTGGCGATACATCCTGGGCGCGCATCAGCCGCTATGGACCGATGGTACGGGGTGATACGCTGACCACAGTGGCACAACGCCTGCGTATTGATGATACATTTACCAATGCTCAGGTGATGGTGGCGTTGTTTGAGAAAAACCGGGCAAAATTCGGTGAAGACAATATGAACCTGATCAGAGCAGGCACGTTTCTGGAGGTACCGACGGCGGCAGAGGTGCGTCGTCATTCGGCTTCGGAATCCAGTCGTATTCTGATGGCGCATAATGCGCGCTGGAAGAAGCTGATCAGGCAACCGAAATATGCTGATATTGCCAGAGCGCAAAAAAACCGTTATCGCAAACGCGTGCGTGTTGGTTCTTCTGCTTCGGGCAAAGCTGCAAAATTGCAAAGACCGGGTGCAGCCAGCAAACCAGTAGTGGCCAAAGGCGGAGCCGCCGTCAGCAAACCCTCGGCAACCGCGAAAACGCTTGCAGGTACTGCCGGTGCGGCTGCAACAGCCGCAACAGCACGAGTGCGGGCGCTTGAGGCAGAAAACAAGCAATTAAAGGCCAAGCTTGGTGAACTGGAGGCACAGCTTGCAAAACAGCAGCAACGTGCTGCCGAGCTGGCGGCGCTGGAGGCGCGCAACAAGAAGCTGGAACTGCGCATCGCCCGCTTACAGGCAGAACTTGAAAAAGTTCGCAAGGGTGAAGCTGCGCCCGCAACTGCTGCCGAAGCAGAGAAGAAAACTGAGAAAAAGGCTGAGGTGAAAGCTGCCACCAAACCGGTCGAACAGCCAAAGCCTGAATCTGCAACGACCACCAAACCTGCTGTTGTTAGTGGTCCTGCACCTGCGGTTGTCAAACCGGTAGCTGAGCAGAAACAAGAAGGGAAACCAGCACCGAAACCCGCCACACCGGCTAGCGCAGAGAAAGCGGAAATGACGGTGTTTGGTTTGCCGATGCTGTGGGTGGCAGGTGGTCTGGTGCTGTTGCTGATGATACTGGCCGCTGTTGTTTTTTTGGTGATGCGTAAGCGGAAGGCAGCGGCTGCGGCAACTGCTGCTGCCGGCGGGGCGGCGGTTGCCGCTGCCTCAGATGATGCATTCGCCGGAGAAGAGCCGGTGGTAGCGGATGAGTCTTCGGAATTTGATGCCTCGGAAATGGAAGCGGCAGAATTGCTGGCGGCAGCTGATGCCGCCAAGGCACGACAGTCGGGAACGGGAGCAATGGATGCCGAGGATGAGTTTGCGCAAACGATTGGGGGAACTCGTACCAAAGTTGATTTGCCGGAAGAGCAGATTCCGGCACTGACGGATGAAGATACTTCGGAATTCGATGCTTTTGTTGAGAAAGACGAAGCACCTTCAGCCGACGTGGATTACCTGACCGAGGCCGATGTTTACCTGCGTTATGGCATGGAAGATGAAGCCGAAGAACAGGTGCAGATGGCACTGAAATTGAACAAGGCTGATCCTCAGGCGCATATCAAGATGTTGCAGGTTCGTCATGCCAAGGGTGAGCAAAAAGGCATTGAAGATGCGATTGCACAGGCCAGAGGCGTACTCTCCGGCAGTGATCTTGAAGCATTCGAAGCAGAAGTAACCGAGTTGGGGATTGATGCTTCCGATGTTGCTGCCTCTGTTGCGGGGGAAGAGACCCTGGAAATCGGAGAAGATGAAGCAGAGAGCACCATGAATGCCATGGAAGCTGATTCAACGGCCGAAGTCGATATGTCTGCCGTGAAACAGGAACAGGAAAGCAACGAGCTTGATTTTGATATCGGCGATATTGACCTGGGTTCCGTAGGTACGGATGCTGCCATGGCTTCGGCTGCCGCAACGGCGGAATCTTCCGATGAGTTGGATTTTGATTTTGATGGGATGGATATGTCTTCTCCATCAGATAATGACCCTGTGACAACGCATGCGGAACAGGCAACTTCGTCGGTAGCGGCAGAAAACACAGATGAGTTTGATTTTGATCTTGGTGATATGGATTTGTCGATGTCGGATGCAGGCGACGAACAAGCTGCTAAAATCGGAACTGATACTGCCGAAAGCACTTCGGCAGATGTTGGCGATGAACTGGACTTTGATCTTGGTGAGTTGGATGCAACATTTTCCGGTCAGGCTGCTGATAGTGGTGTAGACGTGAATACCTCTGCAGCAGACGATGATTCGGGTTTTGATCTCGGCGAGATTGAAGCATCGACAGTCATGGATGCGGTTGAGCCTGCTGCCAGGCAAGAAACGAATGAAAGTTCCGTAGAGAATCTTGATGATATGAGCTTTGACCTTGGTGATGATGCTGATCTCTCGGCTTCTTCGTCACTGACCTTTAGCGATGATGCGTTGGATGTCGATGATGATCTCTCCATGTTGGAAATGAATTTTGATGATGTTGCCGCTGATGGTGGCGATGATGAACAGGCAGCGAGTGATGAAACCATTGTCGCTGATTTTTCAGCAGGCAGTGAAAGTGATGGTAGTGATTCCGATTTTGAATCGCTGGATTTCATCAGTACCATCACCATGGAGAGCAAAAAAGACGCCACAACAGTTGACCTTGGCGAGCCTGATGTTGAAAAGTCGCTGGATAGTATGTCGATGATGGTGGATGATATTACACCGGCACTGGACTCGATGGAGACAGAAGGTGAGGGTGATGATGACCTGACCAAAACGCTGAGCACCATGTCGATGCTGGTGGATGATATGGATACCAGTGAGATCAGTGTTGATGCTGACAAGGAAGCTGAAATGCAGGATGATGAACCACTGGATCTTTCCCTCTCAACTGGTGATCTGGATGTTTCCCTGCAGACCCAGGATCCGTTGAAGGCATCTGATAGTGATGAACCTGATTTGACTTCTTTGCTTGGTGAGCTGGAAGAAATCACCGGCTTGAATGACGTTCCGAAAAAGGACTGAGTGCCGCAACATCAGACGGTTGTTTGCTGATCTGTTGTTGTTTCCGTGGAGGAGGTGATGGCGTTTTGGGAATTACCTCTGGAGATGCTTTCTCGGCAGCAATGGGAGGCGCTTTGTGATGGCTGCGGTCGTTGCTGCCATCAGAAGTATGAGGATGAGGATAGCGGCGAGTTGTTCCTCACCAATGTTGCTTGTGCGCTTTTTGATGATCAACATTGTCGTTGTCGTGATTATGCTCATCGTCAACAGCGCGTGCCTGAGTGTATGGATATTCGCCAGATGCCGGCTGAAGCATTTGCCTGGCTACCTGAAAGTTGCGCTTACCGGCTTCGTGCCCAGGGGATGCCCCTACCGACGTGGCATCCTTTACGCACAGGACGTCCAGAGAGCGTACATGAGGCCGGTGTTTCCATGAAAGGGTTAAGTGTTTATGAAAATAAGGTGTGAATCGCTTTTCCGATCGCTGGTATGTTGTTGGCGGGCAAAGGGAGATGGTGTTGGCCGGAGATGACGCCATGAAGCAACTACAGGTTCAATTGCCGCCGGAGATTCAGCGCGGTGTATATGCCAATCAGTTTATTGTTTCACATACGCGCGAGGAGTTTGTCGTTGACTGTGTGTTTAACAGTGCACCTGCTGCTGTTGTGAATGCACGTGTTATCGTCAGCCCGCATAATGCACGACAGCTAATGCGCACATTGGCTGAAAATATTCGTCATTATGAAAGCCGGTTCGGCTATATTGCGGAATATGATGCCGAGGAGCAGGCGCCGAAAGATACACCCTTGATGTGATTTTCGAAACGAAAGTCGTGTGTTGTGCCTTTATTTGGCATACTTTTTTCTCAATTGTGTTTTTCGGCTTATGAACGAATATGAAAATTATTATTGATGCCATACAGCGGCATCCACAGGGAGGCTTGGTTCTTCATCCGCTCTGGCAGTCTCAGGCGGCCATAATCAGACGGCATTATCGGGTGTACTGGTTTGACGCGCCCAAAGGAGATGCGCTCAACTGGTATAGCTGGTTGTGTCAGGCTTCATTAGCGGCGCTGCTGGCTGGCGATACCTTGCCACGGGATGGTGAACAACAGGTTTGGCTGGCTTCTCCCTATCATGCGCAATTGGCGCGTGATGCATTTCACCTGACATCGTTTACCGAGCTGACATGGTCGGATGAAGACGCTGCGAGAATGGTCGCGCAGCTGAATCCGGTATTGGCGGCCTATGATATGCGACTGGTGGCGAACGGCGCTAACCTGTTGCTGTTCTCCCGACGTAAACTGGATGCCATGCCGCCATCACTGGCTGAGATCAGCGCCTGCGGTTTACCCAATCGTACTGTTCCGGGCCAAGATGGCATGCTGCTGATGCGTATCATGGCCGAGATTCAAACACAGCTTTTCCAGTATTCGCGAACATCGCAGGGCTTGTCTGTTTCCGGTCTCTGGCTATGGGGAGCGCAACCCTTGCCGTTGCCTGAAGTCACTGCCTTGCCAGTGGCAAGTAATCACGCCTTGCTCCCCACTTGTGAGCATACTCCACTGCAATTATTGCATATTGATCATGAGGTAGGGGTTGACATCGGGACCGATGCCATGGTGTTGGCCGTGAGTAATGAACCCTGCGCGGCACTGCTGAAGCGACGTTCGTCGCTGGGTCGGCTGTTTTCACCATTTGCCGGCAATGGGCGACCATGGCAAGCGGATCAACCGCGAAGAGAAAACCACCTGTTACGTCAATATATTTTACAGTATGTCTGAATCCCTGTGTGATTTACGCACATTGGACGGTCAGCCTCTGAGGTGGCGACATCAACCCTTGCGTACCAGTTCACCCCTGCATGCCTGGCAATCCCTGCTGCAAGCGCGGGGATTGCGTGAATCCGATGCCTTTTTTACCCCTCGCTTAAAGGATTTGCCTGACCCGGAAGCCATGCAGGATATGACGGCAGCTGCTGATCTGCTAGCTCAAGCTGTAGCGCGGGGTGAACATATTCATGTGTTTGGTGATTTTGATGCCGATGGCGTTTGTGGTACAGCAATACTTTATCAGGCGCTTTGTGCATTGGGTGTTGGTGTCAGCTTCAGTATTCCACATCGTGTAAACGAAGGCCATGGCATCAGTTTGTCTGCCTTGCGCAAGGCAGTAGCGCAGGGCGCTACACTTGGTGTGAGTGTGGATACCGGCAGTAGTTGTCACCAGGCGTGTGAAGAAGCATGTGCATTGGGCATGCGCATGATTATTACCGACCATCATTTACCAGAAGCATCCCTGCCCCGTGCTGAAGCTGTGTTGAATCCGGCACGGGCAGATTGTGGTTTTGCCGATCAATTGTTGTGCGGGACAGGCGTGGCGTTTTTTCTGCTGATTGCACTGTGGCGACGACTTACAAAACAGCAGCGCCAATGCCTGGATTTGCGTTGTCTGCTGGATCGTGTGGCACTGGCAACTGTTGCTGATGCCATGGATTTGCGTGGTGTTAATCGCGTGTTGGTGGCTTATGGTTTGTCGGTAATGGAAACATCGCCATCGCCGGGCATTGCCGCATTGTTGCAACGATGCCGGTCACGAAACAACAAGGTTAATGTTGAACACATCAGTTTTCATCTGGCTCCCTGTATTAATGCCGCTGGGCGTATGCAGCACGGTGAAG
>WFOJ01000001.1 GCA_015488125.1 Mariprofundaceae bacterium | reverse complement strand
CTGACCCTGCCGGATGTGATAAGCTTTGATGCCGCGCATGCGCTGGAGCATTCGCTGGAAGTGCAATTGCCGTTTCTGCAAACCGTGCTGGATGATTTTACGCTGCTGCCTTTTTGCGTGGGTCGGGCGGAGATTGACAGCGTCGCCCGTGTTATCTGTCAGTTTCAGGGGGATGCAGAAACACTGATCCTGATCAGCTCCGATTTATCGCATTTTTATCCTTACGAACAGGCTCGGCGCATGGATCAGCAAAGCATTGCCGATATTCTCGCCATGCACGGTAGTCTTACTCATGAGCAGGCTTGTGGTGCCACGCCGATCAATGGTTTGCTGCGGGCATTGGCAGATCGTCCGTTAGCGGCGCATTTGCTCGATTATCGCAATTCCGGCGATACGGCGGGCGACAAATTCCGTGTCGTCGGCTATGCCTCCGTGGCCTTTACGCAGGGAGGTAAGCATGAATGATCGCGCCCCGATCCTGACAGGACTGGCTCGCGCCGCCATTGCCGAACGACTGAAGCTGACAACTACGCCACCAACGACGGATGACCGCCCCTGGCTGACCGAGCCTGCGACAAGCTTTGTCACCCTGACCATGCAGGGCAGGCTGCGTGGTTGCATAGGCAGTCTGGAAGCATATCGCCCGCTCGTGGATGATGTGCGCGCCAACGCCGTGGCCGCTGCTTTTCACGATCCGCGTTTTGCGCCGTTGAAGGTGACGGAATTCGACGCGCTTTGCATTGAGGTTTCCGTGCTTTCCCCGTTGTCGCCACTGCACGTCAGCAGCGAAGCCGATGCCTGTGCCAGACTGGAGCCCATGCGTCATGGCGTGGTGCTGGCTTATGGCGCACAGCGAGGTACGTTTTTGCCACAGGTGTGGGAACAACTGCCCGACCCCCGGCAGTTTCTCGCTCATCTCAAACAAAAAGCCGGATTGCCGCCCGACTTCTGGCATCCTGACGTGCAATTATATGTTTATCAGGTGGAGAAGTTCCGTGAAACAGGGAGGATGCCAGCATGACAGCAGGTGGTGTGAATGCGCATTTCCCTGCCCGTTACTGGCATGCACTGGATGATGGCCGCCTTCAGTGCGATCTCTGCCCGCGCAACTGCAAGCTGCACGAGGGCCAGCGCGGTCTGTGCTTTGTGCGCAAGTGTGAGCAGGGGCGCATGGTGCTGACGACTTACGGTCGCTCATCCGGCTTTTGCGTGGATCCCATCGAAAAAAAGCCGTTGAACCATTTTTATCCCGGCAGCAGCGTGCTTTCTTTTGGCACGGCGGGCTGTAATCTGGCTTGCCGGTTTTGCCAAAACTGGGATATTTCAAAATCCCGCGAGTTCGACCGCCTGTGCGATCAGGCAAGCCCGGAACAAATCGCCGCCAGCGCCGCCAGGCTAGGCAGCGCCAGCGTTGCTTTTACCTATAACGATCCCGTTATTTTTCTGGAATATGCCGTGGATACCGCCACAGCCTGCCATGCCCGGGGCATCAAAACCGTCGCCGTCACGGCAGGCTATGTGCATGGCAAGGCGCGTGAGGATTTTTTTCCTGCATGGATGCCGTCAACGTGGATCTGAAGGCATTCTCCGCGGACTTTTACCGACGCTTGTGTGCCGGGCAATTGCAGCCGGTACTCGATACCTTGCTATATCTGCATCAGCACACCGAGGTCTGGATGGAGTTGACGACCCTGCTGATTCCCGGCGAGAACGACAGTGATGAAGAACTGAGCGCCATGTGCGAATGGATTGCCACGCATCTAGGCCCGGATGTGCCGCTACATTTTACCGCTTTTCATCCCGACTGGAAAATGCGGAACAAGCCGCCTACGCCTTCATCCACCTTGTCACGGGCGCGCCGCACAGGGCTTGATGCTGGCTTGCATTATGTTTACACCGGCAATGTCCATGATACGGATGGCGGCACAACGGCCTGCCCGCATTGTCACAGTACCCTGATTGTGCGTGACTGGTACGATATTTTACGCTATCGCCTCACAGATGATGGTCGCTGCCCTGATTGCCAGCATGCCGTGGCCGGGCGTTTTGGCCACTTCGGGCAGGCCTTTGGCAATCGCCGTCTGCCAGTACGAACTAGGAGTCTGTCGGGCTTTGGCAATCGTCACGAGAAATAGCGGGATTGAGTCAAATATACGACCTGTTTGCGGCGAATAGCAGCGCTATTTAACAAAAACAGGGTGAAAATTTGGCCAATACCCGCTCTTTCGTAGTAGATTGATCAAAGTCCGACAGACTCCTAGTGGTCTGTCATCATGATCTGAGGCATCCGGAAACCGGATAACCCCATGACTGCATTACTTTGCAGCAGCCTCGCCATGTTTGTTCGCCATATCATCAAAAACAGGAGCCTGAATGCGCAAGTGTTTAAGGTGGCTGGCATAACAGGCCGTATATTGCCTGAATCGCTGCCAGTCTTTTTCATCGTCGCCGACACAACGACCTGTGATCTCAGGGCTTTCGCAGGCATCAATTTTTCGGGACCATACATCATCTTCACCTGCTCCGCTCACGAACAGCATGACCTTATCGCCTACCTCCTGATAGATGGCCAGGATATTGGGCGGAAGATAACAAATATCCTGACCGGCAATGCCAATCATAGCGGGTGCAGCCTGCACCCCTTTTGCTTTTTTTACAGGAATTCTGGTGACCTCGATCATTCCCATGGGGAAGTCAAAGGCGGCAGTAATCAACGCTTCTATCGGCATGTTATCCAATGACAGGGTGCGGCGTTCGTCCTGCCTGATCCACTCCTCCAGCAACAAGCGGTGCGTCATCAGCACCTCGTAGCCATCCTGGTAAAAATGCAGCCCTTCCAGCGTTCCTTCCCGGCGCAGTGGCGATAACAGTTCATCTCTTAAATATTCCTGTAAATTCAGTGTGGTATCGGCGAAAGAGGGCGAGGCCGCATTTACCCCCAGCGCCTGAAACAGTTGCTGTCGCAAGAGACGGAATTCCTCGCTGTAATGATGCTGAAGATCGCAAAACGGTTTTCCATTTTGCCAACTGCTGTCACAATAATGAGAACGAAGAATATCGTTCATCATTTCATTGCGAAGCTGCCGGTAATCCTGCAATGCCTGCTCGTTGATCACGCCTTGTGCCTGAGCTGGCAGCGACAGCCAGAGACCAGACATCATACAGAACAAAATACAGGCATGAAAGCGGATCGGGCGATGATGCCCTGTATTCATCATTAACATGCGTTTTCTCCCGTTTCTTCTATGTTGCAGGGAGTCTGTCGGACTTTGATCAATCTACTACGAAAAAACGGGTATTGGCCAAATTTTCACCCTGTTTTTGTTAAATAGCGCTGCTATTCGCCGCCAACAGGTCGTATATTTGACTCAATCCCGCTATTTCTCGCGACGATTGCCAAAGTCCGACAGACTCCTAGCTGCTATTAAAAACCAGGTGCGCATCTGCCCCTTGCCTTTGATGCTGATGCAACCGCGTGGCTGCAGGTGATAATCATCCTTTAACTGTTCATACACGGCTTCAGATACCTGAATTTTTCCTGGTTCGCCATGCGATTCCATGCGGCTGGCGATATTCACGGTATCGCCCCAGACATCATAAATAAACTTGCGCGCACCAATCACCCCGGCAATCACAGGGCCGATATGAATGCCAATGCGCAATTGTAGCTGGCAGTGTTTTCTGGCATTATCATCGGCAATCACGTGCTGCATGGCCAGTGCCAGATCGGCAATACGCCTGGCAACGTCGGGTACAGGCTGTGGCATCCCAGCGGCCACCATATAGGCATCGCCAATGGTTTTGATTTTTTCCAGTCCGGCGGCATCCACCAGATCGTCAAAGCGTGAAAAAAGGCGATTCAGCATGGTGACCAGCGCATCAGCTGGAAGTTGTGAAGCAAGCCGGGTAAAACCAACAATATCAGCAAACAACACCGCAGCCTGATCGAAGTGATCAGCGATAATGTTTTCGTCATGACGCAAACGATCAGCAATCGAAGCCGGGAGAATATTCAGCAGCAAAGCTTCTGCCCGTTCATGTTCACAGCTGATACGATCTCTTTGCAGGGCAATCAATTGCTGTTGCTCAAAAATCTGACGATAGGTATATTCCGAAAGATAGGCCGCCACGCAGGCAAACAACTCCAGAATCACCAGGCTGACGCACAGCAATAACCTTGCCTGCTCACTTTCGTGGCTGTAAACGAACAGATAAACACTGTACGCGCCAACCATCACCAGCGAAGAAAAAATGGCATAACGGGCACGCAGGCGCAGGGCATAAAAGCCGATAAACAACATCAGCATCATGCCGATCACGGTCATATGCGGTACCATATTTTCCAGATGCAGGCAGATATACATCACCAGCAGGCCGCTCACCAGATTAGAAAACAAGGCCAACGGCTGGTAATAATGGAGGCAGCGCGGGTGATCGCGAATCAGCAAGGCAAAGAGCGCAAACGGCGTAACCAGCGCCATGCTGATGCTGGCCAGATACACGGCATGCTCAGGTATCAGTCTGAACAATACATACAGGCCTACGGCCCACATGGGTACGGAGAGCACAAATACCGCCTGGATCAGCGGACGCGTCTCTTTGGCATAAAACTGTAAAAAGGCTTGCTCCAGGGCATGGTCATCATAGTCCAGCAACACCGGATAACGTCGCTTCGTTTTTTGCCCTAATTCTGCTTCCGGCGACAGCTCGTCGTCCACCGCTACATATTTCATCGGCAAATTACCGCCCATTGCCGACCTGTCTGCCCGTTTTCCCGTCGCCAGGAAAAGTAATTGTTCACTTCACAGGCGGTGCAATGGCGATGGATTTCGATGTGTCGTACACCACACTGACGCAATTGCCCGGCATTGATAGCCTGCAAATCGGCATGACCGGCAAGCGAAGATGATGCCATGTCATGAACGCTGGCCGTCAGTAATCTGGCCACATCCTCCTGCACAGCAAAACAGCAGACTCCAATGCCAGGACCAATACTGGCTAGAATATCATCAGCAGTACCGCCATGGGTCAGCATCCGCTGGCAACAATGCGCGACGATGCCAGCAGCAGTTCCTCGCCAGCCAGCATGCACGGCGGCTATGGTGCCGGAAGGAGGATGGGCCAGCAGCACGGGAATGCAATCTGCTGTGCGCACGGCCAGTGCGCACGCAGCTTCATGGCTCAGCAGGGCATCGGCCTTCTCGCCATGATGGTAGCCTGTGCCCCGACAATGCAGTATATCGGTGCCATGAACCTGCTTACAGGTATGCGGACGTGGCAGACCGCTTAGCTGACAAAAACGCCGGATATTGGTTTGAACGCAAAGCGCATCATCGCCCAGGTCGTCAGCGAGGTTTAATGAGGCGAAGGGCGGCGAGCTTACACCGCCGTGTCGGGAAGAAAAAACCGCCCAGATACCGTGCGCCGCCATCAGCGGTGAACGGATAAAGCCGGGCGGCAGCGTCATCAACGGGACTGTTTGCCGAGCATGCGCAAGCGCAACGCATTCAGGCGAATAAAGCCTTCGGCATCGCGCTGATCGTAAGCGCCTTCATCATCTTCAAAGGTACACAATCGCTCGTCAAACAATGACTGATCCGACTTGCGCCCGACGACAAACACATTCCCCTTGTACAGTTTCAGGCGCACCACACCATTCACTCGAGTCTGGGTGTGATCAATGGCCGCCTGCAACATTTCACGCTCCGGAGCGAACCAGTAACCATTATAAATCAGTTTGGCATAACGTGGCATCAACTCATCTTTCAGGTGAGCTGCCTCGCGGTCAAGGGTGATGGATTCAATGGCGCGATGGGCCTTGAGCATGATGGTGCCGCCTGGTGTTTCGTAGCAGCCGCGTGATTTCATGCCAACATAGCGGTTTTCAACAATGTCAATGCGGCCAATACCGTGCTTGCCACCCAACTGATTCAGCCTTGCCAGTACTGTTGCTGGCGTCATGGACTCGCCATTGATGGCAACAATATCGCCAGCGGCATAGCTCAGTTCAATATATTCTGCCTCATTCGGCGCCTGTTCCGGTGAAGTGGTCCAGCGCCACATGGATGCAGGTGGCTCATTCCACGGATCTTCAAGGTCGTAACCTTCGTAAGAAATATGCAGCAGATTGGCATCCATGGAATAAGGCGATTTGCTGCCCTCACGTTTGCGCTCAATGGGAATATGGTGCTTAGCGGCAAAATCCAGCATTTGTTGACGAGAGACGAGGTTCCACTCCCGCCACGGGGAAATGACGCGGATATCCGGGTTAATACCATAAAAGCCAAACTCAAAGCGCACCTGATCGTTACCCTTGCCGGTTGCGCCGTGCGCGACTGCATCGGCGCCTTCAATGGCCGCAATTTCCATCATCCGTTTGGCAATCAGCGGTCGGGCGATAGAGGTGCCAAGCAGGTATTCACCTTCATAGATGGCATTGGCACGAAACATGGGATACACATAATCGCGGACAAAGTCCTCAGTCAGGTTCTCGATATAAACAGCCGATGCGCCGCAGGCCTCAGCCTTGCTGCGCGCTTCTTCTACTTCTTCACCCTGACCAATATCGGCAGTGAAGGTAACCACTTCACACTGATAATG